>CAZKFK010000010.1:0-13652 GCA_964552095.1 Candidatus Woesearchaeota archaeon
GAGTTATATCATCAGAAAAACCTTTCTTGTTCTGAAATTGGCAAAAAGTATAATTGTGATTCTGTTACGATTTTTAACAAGCTAAAAAAATACAAAATCAAAACAAAGACCCTATCTGAAGCGAATATAATATACCCCAAGAAGAAATTTGATGGAAATGACAAATTAAAAGCATACATGATGGGATTTAGACTTGGAGATTTGAATGTCAAATCTAAGGATAGTAGTTCTACAATATATATAAAATCCAGCACAACCAAAAAAGACCAGTATGAACTGATAAAGACTGTTTTTGGGGGATATGGGCATTTTAGAGTCAGCCAAAAACCCAATTTTTATAGTATGTGGATTGATTTAGACAGCTCTTTCTCATTTTTAGTTCCAAAAAAGGACTTGATAGAAAAATGGATATTAGATAACAATCAATATTTCTTTGCATTCTTAGCAGGTTACACAGATGCAGAAGCGAATATTGGTATTTCACAAGGAAGAGCTAGGTTTAGAATAAGGTCATACGATAAAAATATTCTTTTGCAAATATGTAACAAATTAAATTCATTTGGGATTAATACCAAATTTGGGCTTGTAGCAAAGAAAGGCAATTATTACAATAAAAAATATAATCAAGATTGTTGGGGAATTTTTGTAAATAGTAGGGAAAGCTTATCAGAATTGTTTAAGAGAATTAAGCCCCACCTAAAACATAAAAAAAGATTAAATGATTTGATTATTGCAGAAAACAATATACTCGAAAGAAATAAAAAGTATAGAATTAAAGATACTATTATGGCAAAGAAACAAACTAAGAAAAATAAATTTTATATCACCACCCCGATATATTACGCAAATGCAGATGTTCACCTAGGCGGAGCCTATACAACTATAGTCGCAGATGTATTAGCAAGATGGCATAAGCTCAAGGGGGAAAATGTATTCTTTTTAACAGGAACCGATGAACATGGTCAAAAAGTTCAGGAGACTGCTGAAAATCAGGGTCTTAAGCCTAAAGATTTTGTCGATAAGATTGTCAAAAATTTCAAAGAGGCTTTCAAACTTCTGAATATTTCAAATGATAATTTTATTAGAACAACTGATAAAGAACATGAAGAAGAAGTAAAAAAAGTTCTTCAATACCTTTATGATAAAAACTATATCTATAAAGGTTTTTATGAATCCTATTATTGTGTAGGGTGTGAGCAATATCTCACGCAAGCTGATTTGGTTGATGGGAAATGCCCTCTTCATAAAACAGAACCAGAGCTAAGAAAGGAGGAAGCTTATCTATTCAAACTTTCTTCATTTCAAAAACAGCTTTACAAACTCATTGAATCTGGAGAATATGAGATTCTTCCAGAAATAAGAAGAAAGGAAATTCTAAATTTTATTGAATGTGGTCTTCAAGATATCTCCATATCCCGATTAAAAGAGAAAGTCAGTTGGGGGATTGAATTGCCGTTTGATAAAAAGCATACATGTTTTGTTTGGGTTGATGCATTTTGGAATTATATTACTGGTTTAAAAGAGAAAAATGCATTTGATAAGTTTTGGCCAGCAGATGTTCAGCTGATGGCAAAAGATATTATAAGAGTTCATGCGACTATCTGGCCAGCATTACTCCTCGCAACAAAAAATAAACTTCCAAAAACCCTCTTTGTTCATGGCTACTTTACTGTAGACGGGCAAAAGATGAGCAAGAGTTTAGGAAATGTTTTATCTCCTATAGACTTAGTAAAAAAATACGGCGCAGATAGTGTGAGATACTTCTTGATGCGAAACATCCCATTTGGTCAAGATGGCGATGTTTCTGAAAAAGGATTAATTGGCAGGCATAATCATGAATTAGCAGATAAGCTTGGCAACTTGGTTTCAAGGGTATCCGCTTTAATTGAAAAAAATGGTTGTGAGAAGAACCTTAAATATAAATTACCCAGAATTACGAAGGAAGCAGAAGATGATTTGGCTAAACTTATGGGCACTTTTAATTTTGATAAGGCATTAAATAGGATTTTTATTTATATAGACCAAACTAATAAATGGATTCAGGAGAATAAGCCTTGGGAGATTAAAAATGAGGTTGAGAAAAAAGCGATTTTGTATAATCTAAAAGAAAACATTTTGAAAATTTCAGAATTGCTTTCATGTTTCATTCCTGAAACATCTGAAAAAATCAACAAGATTTTCAAATCAGATAAGATCAAGAAAGCCCCAATATTATTCAACAAGATAGAGATAAAAGAAGTTTTGCTTGAACAAAGTTCACAACACTTAAAAATGAAAACATTTTTGGCGTGCCAAAAATCTCCTGATTTTTTAGCACGCGCAAATGTAAATAAATCACTTACCCCTCTTACCTCTGATAAAAAAGTTATTAAATCTGAGATTCCAGGAATAATAAGCATGGCAAACGTTTCATTTAATGAATGGCAGAAGCTCGACCTTAGAGTCGGCAAAATCATGAGGGCCGAAGATATTGAAGGAGCTGACAAATTATATAAGCTCACAATCGATATAGGCTCAGAGAAGCGAGTTGTTGTTGCTGGAATCAAACAATACTACAAAAAAGAGCAATTGAAAGGCAAGTCCTGTGTCCTATTCATCAACCTAGAACCAAGGACAATGAAAGGCATAGAGAGCAAGGGCATGATTCTTGCAGCTGTATCAGATAATCATGGAAAAGTCATGTTGATTGCGCCTGATAAAGAAATTGCGCCAGGCTCAAGAGTTTCTTAATTGGCATATATCGGTTTTTTTGTAGTCCTCGAGGTAGTCCACTCTGAGGATAGTGTTCTGATACGTCCATATCTCGTCATTAAGCTGATAATCCCCGCCGAAAGAATCGCAGTAGCAAGAGAGTAGCTTCTCTGCAATGCCTCTTTTGGATTTGATTGAGCAATTGTATACAGCGTATGCAATCCTTTGTTTAATCGAAAGGTTTTTTCGCCACTATTGCGTCTTGCCATCTCCTCCCTTAGTTGCGGGAATCTTTCATAGATCTGCCTTCTTCCTCTGCTGTTTCTTAATTTGGCTCGTACTTCATCAACCAAACCCGGAACTGCATGATACGCCAATGCTCTATCTTCAAAATCTCTGTTTCTTGCTCCGATTACTACCGATAAGAAATAATCTTCGTTAATTATCTCTTCAGGCATCCCATCTAATCCAAGTTCCTTCATCCTATCCAGAAGTCTATTTTTATGAATCCCATAAAGCCCTCCTGAAAAGGGGAATGTTGATGAGTTTAGATCATCTCTTTTCACATGTTGCCATTTTTGTATCGCTCCTTCTGCAGAATTATAACAAAAAATGACATTTCCGCTCACTCCTATTTTTCCCGTTTCCATTAATCTTTGATGAATCAAATTAAATGACCTTGGATCATGGTATTCATCTCCATCTATAAAGATAACGATGTCATTTCTTGCTTTTTTAATTAAGGTATTCCATGCTCTTGGTTTTCCCATTACCGGGTCAACAATGAGTGTGACCCTCAGATCTATTTCTGCAAACTCTCCGACAATTTTCTCGGTTCCATCTCTAGAACCATTGACATCAACTAGAACTTCCATTTTTCCAGGAAAATCTTGGCATAACACAGAGTCTAGAGTATGACCAATACATCTCTCTTCATTATAGGCGGGTAAACAAACTGAAAGGCTATTTACCATCATAAATTCACATATACCCTTTTTTAAATCTTTCTTAAAAAGAAAGATTTACCTCTTTCCGAGGTTTCTCTTTCAAAAAGAAAAAGCTCAATAGTCAAAGAACTCTATCCGCGCATTCAGCATCCTCTTATAGAACTTCGCCTCAGCTTTCTTTTTGTTCTCTTCTTCATGTATCAAAAGTATCTTGGCCATGCCCTCCCAGAAAAAGAACCAGCCAGATGGTTCAAGGACAACCAAGAGGATAGCGAATACGAATGTATTCTCCAAGAACTTCGTGGAGACAAGGACCGCGCTCCCTATCATCAAGATGAACCCCATTATCGCCATAGCAAACCCGTCTCTAACGACTTTTTTCACTTCTTCTGCTTTCTCCAGCGAATGTTTCTGGAAATAGTCTTTGATTCTCTTCTTTATCTTGACCTCATGGTACATGTTCCTCTTATTTTTTGGAACCAATAATCTTAACGCGAATTCTTCATCCTTGTCTCTCACAGCTTTCTTGCACTCATACAAGAAATCATCTGACAGAGATCTTTCAGAATAGGCCCTTGGGTCGAAGTCAGAGAATATATCATCATAGTCATTCAAGATGAGGCTTATGTTCCCCTCCCTTAAAGTCACAGATTCATCATCGCCCCTGCTCGCCTGTTTGATAATCCTATCTACCTCATCATCCTCTTTTTGTACCATAAATAAAATTAGAATTCGTAATTTATAAGGTTATCTATAAAAATGGGCCTGCTCGGGATCGAACCGAGGATCTACACCGATCTCATGTGCGGGGTGACTTGTTAGGGGTCTCCCCCTACGATGTGAGGGTGTCGTCTTAACCACTGGACTACAAGCCCATAAAAAACATTAGATACAGGGCTTAAAATACTTTCTTCTACTCTTTTCTTATTACAACTTCATGGAAAAAAGGCCTTGCAATCTCCGCGAACTCATTCAAAATATTTTCAGAAGTCTTTGGAAATTTTTCAAGCTCTTTATCATAGACTTTGTCTGGCCTGAATTCCTGGATAGCAAGTTTCTTGTTCGCTTCATTCTGTTTAAGATACTCTGAAATCTTCAGGATATCATCTTTTGTGACTCCTGGAGCTATGGTTATCCTAAATTCATAATTAGGGAATTTTTTCACAAGATGTATTGATTTTTTTACGCTCTCAATATCAATTTTATTTTTTAAGATATTCTGATAATTATCGAACCATGCCTTGATATCCATTGCAAGAAAATCCACTATCTTCTTGTTCAGAAGCTCTTGAAGCATCTCTGGATTGCTTCCATTTGTATCTACTTTTATCAAAAGACCAAGGTCATATATTTTTTTCAAGAACTCTGGAAGCTCTGGATTCAATGTTGGCTCTCCGCCTGTTATGACAACACCATCAAGGAAACCCACGTTCGCACACAGATAATCTAAAATCTCACTCTCATCGTAAGTCTTAAGCTCCTTGGCCTTGATAGGGTCAAGAAGCTCAGGATTGTGGCAGAAACTGCATAAGAAGTTGCATCCATATAAGAAAATCACACTCGAGGCTTTGCCAGGATAATCAATCATGCTCAATTTCTGGAAACCCTTGATTAACATCTTTTGACATATCCTATTCATTTAATAAATGTATCTTATGTATCTCAAAATTTATAGGTGTTAAGTTCATTTTGTAAGTGTTTCTCTTCTGTTATTTTATCTTGCAGCACTCTGCTTCGGCAGACAACATTGTGCTGCGCATTTACTTAAAGATATGGTTGTCTTATATACAAGGTCAGCACAAACAATCTTACAGAAAAATTCATCTTACTTACAAGTTTTAGCCCCTATTGGCCAGTATCTGTGCTGTATTATTGAACTCAGAATAATTATATGTCTTTCTCTGTCTGAACTCCTCTTTCTTCCCAGCGTTCCATGAAGCGACTGGCCTGATGTATCCGACTACTCTACTATAGACTTCATTTCTTGCACCGCACGTAGGACAAATCTCTTGCTTGCCTTTCATATACCCATGATTCTGGCATACTGAGAAAGTTGGGCTCAAAGTGTAGTAAGGGAGCCTGAAGTTAGAGGTCATCTTCTTTATCAAAAGTTTTGCAGCATCTCCTGTTATAGCCTCTCCCAAAAATGTATGGAATACTGTTCCGCCAGTATACATTGTCTGCAATGGCTCTTGATGCTTCAAAGATTGCAGGATATCATCAGTGTATTCAACAGGCAATTGTGTTGAATTCGTATAGTAAGGAGCTTCTTTTCCGCAGGTTATTATATTAGGATAGATCTGCTTGTCTATTCTCGCGAACCTATGAGAAGTTCCTTCAGCAGGCGTTGCTTCAAGATTATAGATATGTCCTGTATCCTCTTGGAATTCCTGCAATCTATTTCTCATGAAATCTAGGACTTTTATCGAAAAAGCCTGCCCCTCTTTGCTCGCTATGTCATCTCCCAAGAAATTCAAGCATGCTTCATTCATTCCCACTAATCCAATGGTCGAAAAATGATGATCCAGGTTTCCGAGATATCTTCTTGAGAAAGGAAGAAGCCAGTTATCGAAGTTCTTTGTGACTACTTTTCTCTTTATCTCCAATGATTCCATCGCCAAGTACATGAGCTGGTCCAATCTTTCAAAGAATTCATCGTCTGTCTTTGAATTATATCCTATCTTCGGCAAGTTTATTGTGACAACGCCGACACTTCCTGTGCTCTCTCCTGAGCCGAATAACCCTCCTGTGACATTTCTTGCTAAATCTTTTAACTCTAATCTTAATCTACAGCACATGCTTCTGACATCTGAAGGGCTTAGGTCAGAATTTATGAAATTCGAGAAATAAGGGATTCCATATTTTGCAGCTATACCAAATAACAAGTTAGAGACTTCAGAATCCCAATCAAAATCACTTGTTATGTTATAAGTGGGAATTGGCCATGTGAAAACTCTTCCTCTAGCATCGCCTTTTATGACTACTTCAAGAAACGCTTTATTTATCATATCCATCTCTTTCTGGAAGTCTCCATAAGTTTCTGGCATTGGCTTTCCTCCGACTATGACATTCTGTTCCTTAAGGTCAGAAGGAGCATTAAGGTCCATGGTTATGTTAGAAAAAGGAGTCTGTCCGCCCCACCTTGATGTTACATTCATGTTATAAACAAATTCTTGCATGCACTGCTTCACAGTATTATAATCAAGACCATCATATCTTACAAAAGGAGCCAGATATGTATCGACACTCGAGAATGCCTGAGCACCTGCCCACTCATTCTGCAGAGTCCCTATGAAATTTATCATCTGGCCCATGGCAACTCTAAGATGTTTTGCAGGACTTGACTCTATCTTATGCGGAACTCCGCCAAAACCTTCAAGCAGGAGCTGCCTTAATGACCATCCTGCGCAATAACCGCAGATTGGCATGCTCAAATCATGTATATGGAAGTCTCCAGCAGTATGGGCTCTTGACACTTCTGTGGGATAGACATGATTCAGGCCATAGTAAGCCATTACAGTGCCTACACCATGCCACAACAGCCCTGAATGACTATAATCTATATTGGCATTCTCATTGACTCTCCAGTCGCTCTTCCCTATATACTTCATGATGATATCCTGAGAATCAAGCAGACTTTTTGTAGCGTCTCTTAACTTCTTATGGTCTTCTCTATAGATTATATATGCTTTAGCGACATCTGTGAAACCCTCTTTCATAAGGACTTCTTCTACATAGTTCTGGATCTCTTCAACATGCGGGACTTTATGCCTTTTCTCAGCAATAGAAATGACTTTTCTTGCAAGCTCGTCAGCGAGCATCCTTTCATTCTCTTCTTTAAAATCTCCTCTTTCTACAGCCCTTAATGCTTTATAGATGGCATCGCTTATCTTCATAAAATCAAAATCAGCCAGCCTTCCATCTCTTTTCCTTACTTTCTTTATCCCTAAAGCCTTTTTTTCAGAATCAGAATCTTTTTTGAAATCGAAAACACCTGCTTCAACCATTTAATCTCCTTTTTCTCTATTTTTTGTCTTTTTTTACTTATGCAATCATCTGAAAAAAAAGTTCTTTATAAACTTTTATTACGACTTGAGAATAACAAGGCCAAAACACAATTTTTGTCGTCGATGAACAAGAAATTGTGTTTTTTAGAGATAATGCGACCCACTTCTTAGAGATAACAAAAACCGAAGAAATAATCGGTTTTCTTTTTGAAGTTATAGAAATAATAATATTCCCTTCTATTACAATAATGCTTTTAAACTCAACAAACTAGATTTTGGGATGGATACATATAAAGAGGAATTTATCAAATTCTTGTTATCTACCGGGGCTTTAAAAGTTGGTGGTGATCGCCCACTAAAGAGTCAGAGAACTTCTCCATGGTTTGTGAATATTGGTGATTTTAATGACGGGGTGTCCACGCAAGCACTTGGTGACTTTTATGCCAGTTCCATTGCTAATGCAGGATTAAATTTAGAAGAAATCGATCCGATAATTTATGGGATACCTGAAAAAGGAGTTGCACTAGCAATTGCAGCAGCAGAGGGTCTAGCTAGGCAAGGCAAGAATGTTCCTTGGTTTTTTACAAGAAAAACCGAAAAGAATTATGGGGAAGCAACTCAAGCAGAAAGAATTAAAGCCAAAGTAGTTGGAAGAGCCCCAAGGAGAGGGCAATCGATTATTCAGTTAGATGATGTTTTTACTACAGGTGATGCAAAGTATGATGCTAGAAAAGAATTAGAAAGTCTAGGAGAATTTGCTTTTCCATTACTCGCTATTGGAGTTGATAGGCAAGAAATTGGACCTGATGGCGCGAGAGCAATCGATGAATATCAAGTAAAAACAGGAACACAAGTTGTTTCTGTTGTTGATGCATTAGATGTTTACGAATATTTAATGGATCATGCTCCAATAGAAACCCCAAATGGGCAAATCGCACAGAAAGATGTGGAAAGAATCGCAACATATCTTCGAGTTTATGGTATAGAGAAGGCAAGGAAAAGATTTGGAAAAATTCCTTCACAAATAATTGTTCAAAGAGAGAAAAGCGTGATTCCCGCATGTGATGTTCCAACACTTCAAGAACTTGAACAGATTGTTATGGCAACAGCAGATAATGAAAAAATTGGGGCATATAAAGTAGGATTTGAATTGGCCCTAGGTTATGGTCTTCCAGCAGTTGTGGAAACAATAAGAAAACATACAGATAAGCCAATTATATATGATCATCAAAAGGCAGGAACAGATATACTTCAAACAGGATTAAATTTTGCCCGAGTCTGCAAAAAATCTGGCGTGGATGCTGTTATATTATTCCCACAAGCAGGTCCTGAAACCGAGAGAGCTTGGATTTATCATGCTATAGACCATGGTTTAAAGGTAATTGTTGGTGGAAGAATGACTCATCCAGCATATGCTGTTAGTGAGGGTGGATTTTTAACAGATGAAGGTGCAATTAATATTTATCGGATAGCTGCAAGAATTGGCATCAACAATTTTGTCGTTCCAGGAAATAAACCCGAAGTTATTGCCCAAATACGAAATGTTATAGAGAAAGAAGAGGGAGTATCAGATTCGGTTTATAACGCCCCAGGTTTCATTGGTAAGCAGGGTGGAAGAATAGAAGAAGCCGGCAGAGTTGCAGGGCCAAGATGGAATGCTATCGTCGGAACTGGCATATATGCGGCAAAAGACATGAAGCAAGCTGCGCTCGAAGTTACTTCTCAAATTTAGAATATCCCTAAACAAATCTATCAGAACTTTTTTTAATTCTTATTTTTTCAGCTCTTTCAATGCCTTCTTGAACTCAACAACATCTTTAAAATCCTTGTAGACTGAGGCAAATCTCACATAAGCGACAGCATCGAGCTTCTTCAGCTTTCGCATCACAAGCTCTCCGATGAACTTGCTCGGAATCTCGGATTTATCATGCGCCTTTATCTTGATTTCAACTTCATTGATCAGGTTATCTATCTTATCTTGGCTTATGGGCCTCTTTTCACAAGCTCTTAGGACTCCATTTTTTATTTTCTCTCGGTCATATGCCTGCCTTCTCCCGTCTTTCTTTATCACAAAAAGCTGGGTCTCTATCCTTTCATAAGTTGTGAATCTTCTCTTGCACTTTAAACACTCTCTTCTTCTCCTTGTGCAGCAGTCCTTGCTCTCTCTTTTATCAAGAACTTTAGTCTCTCCGAGACAGTATGGGCATTTCATGTTATACTATATCTTGTATCCTTTTTTATTTAGAATACAATTAATTGTACTAACTAGTTTATAAATATTTTGCTGTTTTTGTGCCTTATCTAATCTTTTAAATTTTTCATAAGATTTAAAAAACTCATACTCTATATAATCTATAAAAAGAGGATGATATGAGCATTTTATCTATAGTTGGAAATGCAGTAGGCGCTATAACTACTGTCGCGAACTCTAGTCTCTTTGTCAATCAATCTGTTCTTGTGAGCCTGTCTGTTGTTGTGATCATTGCAGCTGTACTTGCTCTCCTCTCCAGATTACTGAAACAAGAATTGATTCTCGCCTATATTCTTGCAGGTATAATCATGGGCCCTCTCGTCTTAGGATTGATAAGAGACACGACTTTGATTAAAGGCCTTGCGGAAATCGGAATAACTTTCCTCCTGTTTGCTGCAGGAATGGAGATGAATCTGCAGAGGATAAAAGGCAAGATAAACAGCGTCCTTATCACTACTATAATACAGGTCATCTCTGTCACAGTATTGACTTTCTTGTTGTTGCTCGCTTTCAAATTTTCTTCAGTGGAGGCGCTCTGGATAGGCTTGGCCATATCTCTAAGCTCAACAGTCGTAGTGACAAGATTCTATCAGACAAAGGTGAGTTGAACACCCTGCATTCCAGGTTGATAATGGGGATAATGCTTGTACAAGATATCATAGCCATCGCTGCTCTTGCGATTCTTTCAAGAGAGGGTTCTATCTGGCCCGTCTTATTCGCTTTACTGAAACTTGCGGGCCTAGTTCTGCTTGCATTCATCCTCAACAAAGTCATAAAACCAGTTTTCAAGAAAGCAGCTTCCTCTACAGAAATACTCTTCATTGTATCTCTTGCTCTATTGTTCCTCTTTGTTTTCTTATCCTACATCCTGGGATTATCCATTGCAATAGGGGCCTTCATCGCAGGAATCTTGGTAGCGAATACAGAGTATAAGATAGAGATAGACTCAAAGACAAAATCTCTTAGAGACTTCTTCGCTATAATCTTCTTTGTCGCAATTGGTATGTGGCTCACAAATCTCTCTAAAGAAGTCCTCTTGCCATTGATACCTATCCTTTTCATTCTGCTTTTCGTTCAGACAATTATGACTATGCTGCCCCTCAGGCTTATAGGCTATAAAGTAAGAACTGGATTAAAAGTTGGTTTTGCCTTCGCCCAAGTGAGCGAGTTCAGCCTCATCCTCATGCTATCTGCCCTCAATCTGGGGATAGTGTCCCAGAATGCTTTTGATGTAGTTGTTCTGGCAGCAGTCATATCAATGGCTGCAACTCCTTATACGATGAAGCTTGCAGGTCATCTAAGCGAATTCTTCGAACGGATGTTCTCCTTCATAAAGACCCCAGAGCATAAAGAGTTCTCAAAAGAGATTCAGGGCAAAAAAACGATTCTCCTGATAGGGTGCCATAGAATGGGCTCGATATACTTGAAAAATCTTGAAAAATACAAAGATAAGATTCTCGTTGTAGATTTCAATCCAGAGATAGCCGAGGGTCTTGAAAAACAGAATATCTCTTGCATCTACGGAGATACAAGCAGCCATGAATTCTTGAACAAGATTCCAATAAAATACTTGAAGATTGCACTATCAACAATCCCAAGCAAAGAGGATAATCTTCTTATCATAAAGCATTTCAAGAAGATATCTGATGGGATTTTTGTGGTCGTGACTGCTCAAAGGATAGATGATGCCCTAGAGTTCTATGATGCTGGTGCAGACTATGTCATAATGCCTGCGATAATAAGCGCAGAGCAGAGCCTAGATATGATAAAGAAGACGAATAAGTCAGAGTTCAAGAAGCTCAAGAAAGACCATATAAAATATCTCAAAGAACTTCATAGGATTCTCTATTAAATTCTAAGAGATAGATTCTTTCTGAATCTAATTGGTTATAGGGATTATCCCAAGAGTATCATCCATTAAATATTCCGTATTTCCGCCAGTTACTTTTGCCACAACATACGTTGGTGGTTGTAAGAGATTCACCGGCTCTCCATGAGATAAAAGACCAATAGATGGTCCTTGAACAGTATCCCCGACAGAAGAAATTGTAAAGGTTTGAGTAGCATAAATTCCATTTTCTCTCCCCCGCTCCCCAGATGCAGATATCAAAACATTTGCTGCGTCTTCTAATGGACTGAAGAAACCACTTGTTTTTATTCTTCCAGATTTTAGAAATCTTAATTGATAAGCATCATCACCGATTGTAGTATCAGCACACTGGTCGGCAGTTAGTACATATCCTCCTTTTGATTTTATTTCATTGTTACTAATGACCGATTGCTTTTTGCTGCATCCAGTAATTCCCAATCCTGCTAAAAAACATGCTCCAAATATTAAAATTGTGTTGAGTGTTTTTGACATTTTTATCTTTATTATAAATCAAAATTCCTTTATAAATCTTTCGTTTTGTTATCACTAAATAATAATAAACTGATACGCAGAAGGGACTAAATCAAGCATTACACTATCTCAATGCTTTTCATCCCCATCTCTTTCATCTGCTGTCTATCCATCATGTTCAATAAGGATTGAACATCAAGGATGTTCCTCTTAGCCTTTGCATATAATCTGTTCTTTTTTATGAAGAAGTTTTTCCACTTCTTCCTGAAAGCATTCTGGTACTTCTTGTCCATGCTTATCCAAGGTCCCTGGACAATCATGTCTTTTTCAGGTTCCTTGATTATGAAAAAATATCTTGCTTTCAAGGATTTTTCATTGAAATCAAAATGCTCATCTATTATAGAGAAGCCTGCTTTTTTTAGATTATAAGACAAGAATTCAAAGAATTTCTTTAATTTTGCTCCTGCAATATCTGCCTTGTCTTTCAAACTGATAGCCCTTAGTTCATAGAATATCGAGCCCTTTTTGACTTTCTTCTTCATCTCTGAAGGATTGAACTCTTTCTTGAAAAAAGCCTCTTTACTAGGCTTTTTGATGAAATTCTTGCACGCCCTGATAAACTTTTCAAGTGTCTCTTTTCCCAAGGCTGCGCAGACATTCCTCTCTTTCTGTACAGGGTCAATCAAGATGACTGGGCTTTCTTGTTTTGACTTGTTCATCTCCTCTAAAATTTTTTCTTTGCTTGTATAGAATTTTTCAGGGTCAATAACAATTTTCTTTTTTGTGCCCCATTTTGCCGCATTCTTTATAAGATTAAAAAAAGAGCCATAGTGGCAAGTCAAGACTTCAAGGGCATATCCTGAAAAGCCTTTGATATAGCTCTCTGCCCCATAACAACCACAAGCATAGCAGAATGCCTTGGCGAGTTTTATTTCATCTGCAAGTGCTTTATTTTCTGCTTCTTCTTTTAACAGATATTTTACATGCAGAGGCGAGATATCTGTTATATTCTTTGCTTGTCCTGCTTTCTTTATCTCAATTATAGGGACAAGCTCAAACCTTAATCCCTTGAAATCAACTTGAAAATAATTTCTTGAGCCCTTTAATATAACATATTCTATTTTAAGCTGTTTCAAGATATTTTCAAGCTCTTTTGATATGTCTCTTTTCTTCCTGCTCTCTTCTTTTTCTTCTTTGAACAAGACAAAGAAATCAACATCATAGCCAGTCTCTTTCTTTATCAGAGTCTTCTTCGCCAAGCTCCCCCCGATAAATATGCTCTCTCCCATCAGTACAGGATATATCTTTCTCTTCAGTTCCTCTACGATAATATTTAATTTAAGGATATCTTTTTCACTTGGAGATATCTCTTTTATTATCTCTGAGAATATTTTTTTGTCCATCTTTATCTATAT
>CAZKFK010000011.1:0-13191 GCA_964552095.1 Candidatus Woesearchaeota archaeon
AAATTTGAGGTCATGGTCATCGGAGTTTTCGCTCTTGGCATGGGTAGGTTCTTGGGAAGGAAGATTGATAAGAAATTTATTGAGGATATAAAAGATTTGCATGATAAATACAGAGTCAATCCTGCTGGTGAAGGAGGAGAATTTGAGTCCTTTGTTCTTGATGCTCCTTTTTTCAAGAAAAAGATTATAATCAAGTCAAGCCATGAGCGAGGAGAGCAAGATTCAAAGATATTAAAGATAGATAAGGTAAAGTTCGAAGAGAAAACCCCTAGAACACTACCATAATCTTTATAAAGTTCTGATTGAAAGATATTATACACTAATTTTTTAATAGGAGTTAAGGACTGGAGAAAATGAAACCAAAAAACTATTGCTTTGAAGTAAATATTGGCCCAAAAGAACGTAGATTGCCTGATGTAAGACCCAAGCAAAGATTGGATAATCTGATTAAACTGACAATCGATAATCTCGGTTTAGAATCTTCTGCTGTTTCTCCACAGATTGACGTCGCTAATGCTTATGAACCCTATGATTTTTTGATAACTGTAAGAGGGCATAAATTTGCTAGAACTCTTCTTTCAGAAATAAATGAGCTTAAAGGTTATGTGGCAAAATTTGGAGAAATGAGTTAAAATGGCAGAAAAACCGGTTTACATACTTCCAGAGAATATACAGAGGATGATAGGCAGAGATGCTCAAAGAAACAATATCCTGGCAGCCAGGCTTGTGGCTGAGACAGTCAAAACTACTCTTGGTCCCAAGGGCATGGATAAGATGCTTGTCAGCTCTATAGGGGATATCATAGTCACAAATGATGGCGTAACTATTCTAGATGAGATGGAGATAGAGCACCCAGCAGCCAAGATGGTTGTTGAAGTTGCAAAGACTCAAGAAGCAGAGGTAGGAGATGGAACAACTACTGCTGTTATTCTTGCAGGAAAGCTGTTAGAGAATGCTGAAAAACTTTTAGATGAGAAGATACATCCAACAGTTATAGCAAGAGGCTATAGGATTGGGGCTGAAAAAGCCCAAGAAATAGCAAAAGAACTGGCTTACAGAGTTACCCCTGATAATGTTGACTTGCTAAAACAAGTCTCGATGACAGCTATGGTAGGAAAGGGAGCAGAACAAGCCAAAGAAAAACTAAGTGATGTTGTTGTCCGAGCTGTCCTTCAAGTCATGGAAAAGACTGAAGAAGGTATCAAGATAGACAAGAGCAATATCAAGATAGAGAAGAGGAGAGGAGAAGGCATAGAGAATACAGAGCTTGTCTCAGGAATAGTTCTAGATAAAGAAAAAGTTCATGCAGACATGCCCTCTATTGTCAAGGACGCTAAAATAGCTCTGATTGATTCAGCTCTTGAATTAAAGAATCCTGAAACAGATACAAAAGTTTCTATAAGCTCTCCAGACCAGTTACAGGCTTTCTTGGACCAAGAAGACAGGATCTTGAGAAACATGGTGGATAAAATAAAGATGTCAGGAGCAAATGTAGTTCTATGCCAGAAAGGCATTGATGATATTGCACAATACTATCTAGCTAAAGATAACATCTTGGCTTTAAGAAGGATTAAGGCAAGTGACATAGAGAAGCTTGCAAAAGCAACAGGCGCCAAGGTCATGAGTAATCTAAATGAATTGACAAATAAAGAATTAGGTTATGCTGCCTTAGTAAAAGAAATCAAGACAGAAAATGATGAAGGGCTTCTATATATTACTGGATGCAAGAATCCAAAAGCCCTGACTATACTAATCAGAGGCTCAACAGAGCATGTTATAGCTGAAATTGAGAGAGCTGTAAAAGATGGCATAGGGGATATTGCAGTTGCTCTAGAAAAAGGATTGGTGGTTGCAGGAGGAGGTGCTTTTGAAATAGAGTTATCAAAAAGACTTAAGAAATTCTCCCAGGGAATCAGAGGTAGAGAGCAACTTGCAATAAATGCCTTCGCAGAGGCTTTTGAAGTCATTCCTAGGACTTTGGCAGAGAACGCAGGCCTAGACCCTATTGAAGTCCTCACAGAGCTTAAGGCAAGGCATGAAGAGATGAAAAGCACATATGGCTTAGATGTTTCGACAAATGTTTCAATTGTAGGGGAGATTGCAGATACAATCAAGAAAGGCATCATAGAACCCTTGGAAATAAAGATTCAGGCGACAAGAAGCGCGAGTGAAGTAGCAGTCATGATTCTCAGGATAGATGATGTAATAGCTTCAAGCAAGTCAAGTTCAAGTTCAATGCCGCCAGGTGGCATGCCTGGATATGATTAATTCTATGCATAACTTCAAATGCATTTGAAGTCATCGCTGGCTTTATAAACAACATAGTTCTTTGATTTTTAGGAGGTAAAAAAATGCAGACATATAAGATGAACAAACAAGGCTCTAGTGATTCCATAAAAGTAACTTGGATAATCGTCGGCGCTGTAGTTGTTCTTGCAGTGATTGCTTTGATTGTTTTCTTGAGCTTAAGGCCAGGAACTACAATAAGCACAAACGGAGTCTCTCAAGTCAAAGCAGTTCCAGATTTGGTTTCAATATATCTTAATATAGAAACAAATGGTTCTGATGCAGCGCAAGCCAAGAATGATAATGCTGAAATAGTAGATAAAGTGACAACAGGATTGCTCAAGCTAGGAATAAATCGGGATGAGATAACGACAGAGAGCTTCAATATATATCAAGACTATGATTGGAGCAGCGGAAAGCAAGTGCTTAAAGGATATAAAGCGACTTACATCATGAAAGTCCAGCTTCCATCAACTAAGATGAATCAAGCAGGCTCTGTGATAGATGTAGGCGTTGATAATGGTGCTCTGGTCAATTATATCAACTTTGAGCTTAGTTTAGCAAAGCAGAATGAGTATAAAGCTCAGGCATTGAAACAAGCGACAGAAGATGCAAGGATCAAAGCAGAGAGCATAGCCTCTGGATTAGGAAAGAAAGTCGGCGGAGTTGTCTCGATACAAGACTCTGGCTTCTACTATAATCCCTGGCCGATATACAGGAATGATGTGATGGCCATGGGTTCAAGCGAGGCAAAGGCAGCTATCTCAACGAACATCAATCCAGGACAGCAGGACATCAATGCACAAGTCAGCGTCGTGTTCAAGTTGATTTAATTTATTTATTTTTTATTTTTTTTATTTTTAGCATTTTTATATATTGATTAGGATAAAAACAAAAGGAATATGACAGAAAAATATATGATGGTCAATCTAGATGATAAGAGATCCCAAAAATTAGGAGAAGCTATCTCCAATCCTACTTGCAAGAAGATAATCAATCTCCTGGCTGAAAAAGAGCTGAGCGCAACCGAGATCTCAAGGGCATTAAAAGTTCCTATGAACACCCTCGATTATAATCTAAAGAAACTTGTAGAATCAGGAATAATCGAAAAGAGCAAACACTTCTGGAGTGTCAAAGGCAAGAAAATCCCAACTTATAAAGTTGTGAATAAAGTCATAGTAATTCAGCCAAAGAAGACTTCAAGTTCAAATACATATTCAAAACTCAAAAATATTTCATTGATGGTAGGGATATCAGCGATTTTGACAGGACTCATAGCTTGGCTGACAAAGAGTTCATCTCCTGTGGCTGAAGAAAGTTTGAAGGCAGCAAGTTACTCTCAAGATGCGCTATGTATCGGCGGTCCTACTGAAGCCACATGTGCATCTGGTGGCTTATCACAAATCCCTGCTTGGAGTTGGTTTGGCATAGGCGCTTTGATTGTGATAATCCTCATTCTTATCATAAATTGGAAGAAGCTATAATTTTTATACTTCAAGATATGCTCATTCTATGCACAAATTGATTGAGAAATTCAAGGAGCATGTAATTGAGGTTTCTAAAAATCCAAAATTCATTCATCACAAATGGTTTATCAAATATCATCTTGAGATAGTTGAAAAGCTCTGTCAAGAGCTCTGTGATATCCATAGAGAAGCGGATAGAAATGTAGTTATGGCCTTGGTCTGGCTTCATGACTATGGAAAGATTCTAGATTTTGATAATCAATATAGCGAAACTCTCATTAGCGGAAGAAAAAAATTATTAGAATTAGGATTTCCTAGTGATTTTGTTGAAAAAGTAATCAATTATGTGGATATCATTGATAAAAAGTTAGAGATAGACTTGAATGAAGCTCCGATTGAAGTCAAGATCCTTTCATCTGCAGATGCTGCTTCACATTTTATAGGGCCTTTCTTCCATATGTGGTGGTACGAACACCCGGGCAAAGATTTTGAGGCATTGATGCAGGACGACATAAGAAAAGCAGAAAAAGATTGGAGCAGAAAGATAGTTTTGCCAGAGATTAAAGAGATTTTCGATAGAAGATATAAATTTGTTCTTGAGCAAGCTGGAGTCTTTCCTGATAAATTTCTAAAATAAAATGAACCCAAAAGCAGTTCAGCAGCTCAAGAAAATCAAGAAACTTGTTGATATCAAAGATAAAGATTTGAGGCTTGCTGCTGAATGGTCTGTTCCATGGAAGAGCTTGATTTCTACAATTTTATCATCTCAAACAAGAGATGATACGACAATTTCTATATCCAAGAAGTTATATCTTAAATATGGTTCTCTAAAGAAATTATCTCAAGCAGATATAAAAGATGTAAAAAACATAATAAGACCAGTGAACTTCTATAAAACCAAAGCAAAGCATATAATTCAGAGTGCTAAAATTATTGTAAATGAGTGGCATGGCAAAATACCTAAAGATAGAGATAAATTGATGGAGCTTCCAGGAGTTGGCAGGAAAGTAGCTAATGTCTATCTAGTCCATGTTCATAAAGCCCCGGCAATAGGCGTAGACACTCATGTCACATATCTTTCTCAAGTTCTAGGATGGACAAAGAATAAAACTCAAGTCAAGATTGAGAGGGATTTAGAAGGACTTTTTCCAAAGAAACACTGGAATTCTATAAATTATATCCTTGTCAGGTTCGGCCGGCTGTATTCAACACGAAAAAGACAAGTTGAAAAACTTAAGAAAGAAGGCATAATCTAATCTTTCATTCTCGCTTTTTTCAATTTTTCCCAAGCATATCTTACCGACCTTGAGAAGCCAGTACTCAGAATTCCTTTCCAAGTTTGGGAAACACTTGAATCATGCACAATCTCTGATATCACTTTTCTAACTACACTTTCTACATTCAGCGATGTAGGGGAATCTCCCACCCTACCAACGATAGATTTGGGAAGGCCCGACCAACTCCTTTCAAGATTTCTTTCTTTATCCTGCGAATATCCTTCTTCTTCACTTCTTAGGGCGCCATCCTTTATATGGGCTGCTATAGCTGACTTGTACAAGTTCCTGAATCTCTCAAAATTTCCATGCACAATCCTCTCCACTTTTCCAGGATCTACTCCAAAACTATTTCTAGAATCCCCAGTATAAGACAAAGAAGCGATTGTCATAAACAGTTGTTCTTCTGTAAATGTCTTTGGAAGAAGTAATAAAGACAAATTTAGTGCATGTTCCAGATTTTTTTGGAGCGGGAATTTCATTTGATCATTTGGCCGTATCACTAAAACTGGTTTTTGAAGTCTTCCCGCGAGATATAAGCGGGACCAATGCTCTAAATCATCTGTAAGGTCTTCAAGAGCAACAACGCCATATTTTATCTGATTCCCTTCAAAAGGAACAAAAGAATGATAATAAACTCCGGCCCCTCTTCTTTGAATATTCGTAATAGCTTCTGGTCCAAGTAATCTTGCTGCTAAAGAATAATCCTGAGTGTTTCTTGACAGGTTTTTCTCATGCCATTCTGTTGGATTTTGAACTCCAAAAACAAAATCAATCTGGGTCGCTCCTTTTGGAGCTTGTTCTCGAAACACCCCGGAACCGTATGCAAAAGCAAATGCTGGCTGATGATATTTTTCTAATAATAAGTCTGGATCAAAAGATAGTCTTCCTTTCATTTCGCATCTAGAAATTTTTCGCTTAAAAAGATTATTGTGGTGGACTTCCTAATCTTTCTCTCTCTTCTCTCATCTTTATCTCCTCGTGCTCTCCGACATACTCGCTTCTCTCTCCTTCAAGACTCTCAATCTCTTGAGCCTCTTCTTCAAGCTGCTCTTGACTTTGATTTTCAAGGCTTATTTCTCCATGCTTCTTTAGATATATCTGCAGCTCAGAGAAAGCTTTCTCCTGTTCAAGCCAGATCTTCTTCTGATGGTCGAGATGCACTAATGATAGAAAGACAGGGATTCTCTCGCTTTTTTCATCACTTGAGACAAGTTCTGAGAATACAAGTTTGTCTGCTTTTTTCTTCATAAAAAGTTCTTTTATCTTTCCGAATAACTCCTTGATTTTCTGAGTTATATTGAAAGTGAATCTAGGGAATATTACAACCCCGATGTCTCTTCTTGCTCGATTCATATACAAAGATTTTTTGATTCTTCTATGCTCTGTGTTTATTGCTTTGTCTAGCGCACTCATCAACTCTGGAAGTGTGACTTTTCTAGCCCTTGGAAGGGGTGTTCTTGGCATTATCAAAGGAATTTCATCTTCTTCAAGCGTGATGATCTGAGGATTTTTCACAAGCTCATCTCGCATCTTTTTCTTGCTCTCAAAAAGGATTTCATCTATGTCTTTGATGTTCTCATGCAAAATCTCGGATTTTATCCTCAATAAGATAGCCGCAGCAAGCAGGACCTTAGATGATATAAAAAAAGTGTTCTCCCCAAGCTCCTGGAGCTCTCGGATTTTCTCGACATATCTCTGTGCAAGTATAGATAGATCAATGTCCCAAGGATTGAGCCTTTCAGTGTTTATCAAGTCAAGGAGGATGGCTTGCCAACTTAATTCTCTTGAGACAAGCATATCATATATCTGGTCCTGTCCGACCTTGTCTACCTTCATGCCTATACTCTTCTCTTCTGGTATGAGTTTCACATCTTTTTCCATCTAAATCCTATTCCCCTTGATTAATAAACTTTTTCCAGAACTTTTACAAGGTATTTTAGAGGTATTCTAGTAACTTTAAAGTAAAACTAATTAGTTGTCACTATATAATTAATAAAAAACGAAAGGTTTATAAACTCTGAAGAGCTATGTATATTATCACCTCTTTTTGCCCAGGGGGAGTCTTGAGAACAACTCTTTTTGAACTGTTCGAGAGCTTCCCTCAGGGTTTTTACAGTCAAAACATAAGTCTCGTTTTGAGTGTGCCAAAAATCTTCTGATTTTTTAGCATAGTCAAGACGGAAGTCTCTTTTCTCTATCTAATTTTCTTGAACAATTCTCTGTAGAACCTATGGTCTAGTATTAGATTCTTTTAGGCACATTCCCCCATCCTAGGTTGGGCTCTGCACCATAAGGATGGCCAAATCCCTTATGTTTTCTGAAGAAATCGACAGTATATCTGTCATTCTTGAACTTGAATGCAAGAAAATACAGTATTAAGAATATGATTACTCCTATAGGTATAAGTATCGAAAATTCCATCTCTTATTTCGCCTCTTTTTCTCTATTTCTTTTTTGGTCCATCTCTATCTCTTATACTCCGTATAGTGGCACTTGCCGCAATACAATCTATCTTTATTCTTTGACTCAGATAAGAAAATTCCGGGTCCGCATCTTGGGCAGAACTTCGCTTTTCTCTCAACACCATCTCCTTTGACAGTGTACTTTTTCCATCGCTCGCTCTGCTTTTTGTTCTTTTTTTTGTGTTTTCCTGCCATGTTATATAAGTGTTGAAGTATTTATTTCTTTTCCTCTGCCTTGGCTTTCTTCTCTTTATTCTTCGGCTCGAATTTTTTCAAAGACTCTTCTGAATTATAGACATATGCGACTACAGAAGCCTCTTGCTTGCCATATCTTGGATAGACATTCTTTATGACTATAAGCTCTTTTTTCTTCTCTAATTTCTTTGCAATCTCTTCTTGCATTGATGTCAAAGAAGGAGTCACTTTTTCCTTCACAATTGCATAGACTTCTTCTCTATCCAATAGCGGTTTGCTTTCTTTTTTTTCTATAGTTATCATTTTATCTTATATTTGATTTAAACAGTTTATGGTTGTTTTTTTAATTTATCTGATTTTCAGAGCATAGGTGCCTTTCTGTTTTATCCCTATTCTCTGCGCGATTTCACTTTTCTCGCTGTCAAGAACGATGATCTTGCCTTTCCAGCTCTCCACAAGAGTATTCCCCTGGCATATAGGGCAAGTGTCTCCATCGACCATGATCTTGCATTTTTTGCATACTTTTTGCCTTGTTCCCATTTTAATCTTTCTCCTTCTTAGCTTTTCCTTTTTTGCCTTTCTCTTCCTTGCCAGCCATCTTCTCCATCTTAATTGCAAGTGCTTTTGCCTTTTTCTTATCCTCTTGTATCCACTCGATTTTTCCTAGGCCTGGTTGTCTCATTGTAAGGCCGATTTTAGGCGGCACTGTCTTGAAGCTTATTGCAACGATTCTTGCCATGCAAAGATCCCCTTTTTTCAGGACTCTTTTAGTATTTTTTCCCATCAAAGTCCCTGTTTTTGAGAAGTTCACAAAGTCTTCCATTGTCTGGCTGATATGAATCATAGCATCAAAAGTCCCTAGGTTCATGAATGCTCCAAAATTTGTGATTTCTGTGACTTCCCCATACACGAGCTCCTGAAGCACTGGTTTGAAAACAAGCAAGGAGAACTCGGAAGCATAGTATGCAGCAGCATCTCCCGATATCAATATGCCTTCTTTGACATTCTCGACATCAAGCACAGCTATCACAGACCCAAGTTCCTCGTCGATAAAATTCTCATAGCTTTTTTCGAGCTGTTTTCTTACGGCTTCTTTTACAGGAAGCGCGAAAAGATGCGGCTCTACTCTGACATGGTCTTTTGCTTTTACAATAAAGAACATTTTTTATTCAGTTTTTTTGCTCGTTATTATTCGTTATTTTAACTATGTGTTGCACTCCACGGACTAATTGTATAGTTAAGAGATAAAATTTACATTTAAAAATCTTTGTTTTTGCGATTTTTAATGTAAATTCTGTTTATTGGACTTCAAGATACTTCTGCTGCCTTATCATGGCAATCTTAATCTTTTTCTCTTTTAGCCTTTTTATAAGTGCTTTGTCCATTGTCCCGACTATGGCACTTTTTTCAAAAGCAACCCCTATTATCTTATCATCTGCCCGGCCATCAGAATCAACATATTCAAGCCGGTCTTTGATTTGATTGAAGAACATCAATACAATCTTTGAAGCGATTATATCCTCTTGCTTATCATTCTTTCCCTCACTCTTGCTTATCATCACAAGTTCTTTTAAAACAGGTTTGATGATTAAGACTTTTTCAAAATGCTCGAGCTCATCAAGCAGCTTGAACCTTGCAAGATATATCAAAAAGTTCGTGTCTGGAAGTATTTTCATAGATTCTCAGGTTTATCCAGTTTATAAAATTACTTTAGAACCAACTCTTTCCATTTCCTCAATTCAAGGACCTGCCCCAAATCAAGTTCTTCTGATATCTCTTGTCTTGTCATAAGCCTATCCAAACCAGCCTTTCCATGTCTTAAGAGTTCATATCCCTGCATCAACATTAGAAAAAATTTACTTAATTTTCCATCACGCTCATAAACATCAAGAATATCTAAAACGCTTCGTCTATGCCCATTCTCTCCAAAAATAGAATTTACAACGTGATCTGCATATGGGCTCATTGAAAGAACAACCTGTGCTTGATTATACTCCGCAGGAGTTATCCATAGTCTAGGGTCTGGGAATGTGCCTATAGGGCAGAATCTAGCATCAATACCCAATTTTTTAAGTTCTCGTTCAGCATATTCTGCAGTAAAAGGGCCTCTCCTTAACCCAATAAAGCATGCCGTCACCCCGATAATCTGGTTAGGATACTCTATTCCCACTTTAGTTCTTTGGTCTCTCCTTTAAGTTAAAGTAATTATAGAATTCCTCTGAAAGAGTTAATTCAAATGTTCTGCTAGATTTCTTTGCTTTGACTAGGCCCATCGCTTCAAAGTGGTGTATGTGGTCATAGGCCTTATTCCCTCTTATCTTGACTATAGAGGATTGCTTTATCGGCTGCTTATATGCAATTATAGCCAGAGTCTCTTGCTCTGCCTTTGTGAACTCTGTCTGTCCTGTGACTATCTTATTTACAAGAGAATAATACTCTTTCTTGACATCCATCTTATAGAGCATCTTGCCTTCAACTTCTCTTGCATGAATGACTAGCGCACTGCCCATTGCACTATACCTATTAAGAAGTTTGTCCATGACCTCTTTTATGCTCAATGGATTTATACCTGTGAACTTTACAAGTTCATCAACATCCAAAAATCTTGCAGATAAGAACAAAGTCGCCTCGATTTTCTGCAGCATAAGTGATTCTTCTTGAGAATCAAGGCTCTCCTGCACACTCGATAAATCACTTGATCCAGTTCCCGTCCCTTCAAACAGTTCTTTTAAGCCCTCTCTATTCTTTATGTCTATCTCTTTTTCCTTTGCCATGAAAAACTAAAAGAATCGTGCTTAAATAATTTATGTCTCTTGATCATACAAATTCTTCGATAGTTTCGATATATCCTTTGTTCAAACCGCCAAGTCTGAAGATGATTACTTTCTGGAAACCAAGTTTTTTTACTAATTCCAAGTCTTTTTCAAGCCCTTTTGCGCTCAAGATACGCTCATTTCCAAGAATTCCTCTTGCGATTGTTCCCAAGCCAATTGCATAATCTTCTTTATTCTTTATTTTCTTTATAGAATGGGCTATACTCTTCTTCATTATTGAAGGAATCACGCTCGTATAGAACATGAGGCTTTTCTCACAATTAACATCATATTCTAGGCCAAAAAATCTCACAAGCCCTTGCAGAAAAGAATAAGGGAATTGGGCGGTCGTGATTCTTTCTTTATTTTTTTCCATAAATCTATTTATTATTCTCTTATTCTTTGTGAATTTGAACAGGTTCTTGAAAATCAGGCCTTTCTTCAATGGAAGTTCTAAATCAATCAGCAATCTTATCTTAGATTCATCCAGTTTTTTGAATAGATTAATCAAATCTTTGGTGTCAGAAAAAGGGCTTATCCAATATGAACCTTTCATGATTGGCCAATAGGCGAGTTCTACCTTCCTGTTTTTGATTTTTCTCTTTATATGATAGAACTCCTCAAGCGATTTTGCAGCCACAAAAACCCGTGTCTTGAACTTCACAAGCCTTAATTTGTCTAGGTTTTCTTTGCTTGGAAACTCCTCATAAAAATCTATTCGCATATATCAAATTGTATGGCAAAACTTAAATATTCTTCTTTTTTCACTTTTTTGCTAGAAAACATAAGATGTTTTCGGCATGCCAAAAATCCTTCGGATTTTTTAGCATATGCGCTGATAGTATAGTGGATGAGAAAACCATTACTCTTCTGTTTATAAAGGCAATTTTCTGAAGAAAAATCAGTTATTTCTTATTGTTTTAAAAAAATAAAACGAAGAAAGAGGTGAAAGAAATGAGATAAAAATATTGAAAGTAAGTGCAATAATGCTTAAATATGACTCTTTCATCAATTTCAATTGAAAAATGCCAGAACAGTATCAAGCAAATGATAATTCTATTGCAGTTTATCTGAATGGATTTGGGCATGTTACAACTTCAGTTCGATTAAAGGTAGAGAAAGGTATTGCGCAAGTTGTTGGAATTCCTTCAGAATTTATGCTTGAGAGTTTACATACAATACTTGATAGTAGTGATGTTGGAATTAGAAGTGCAAGAGTTGTTGAGCCAACAACTTTAGAGGAGCTTGCAAGAAATAGTATTGGAAAATCAATTATGGATTTAGCAAGAAATGGCAAGGATGTTACAGCTCTCACTGTTCATGGCAATAACTTATTAGTACAAGATTCTGAACATGCCGGATGTGTTTATTCTAAAAGTTTAGAGAGTTTCAAGTATCCTGAAAATTCTGTAGATATTAAGCAGAGGCAAGCTGTTGAACTTGGATTGCAAGGTCTTGAGGATGGAACAGAAAGCACTCTCGGTTTTTCTTACTTAACAGAAGGCATCGGCCTAAGTCCATTTTATACTATTCGCTTAAAGGGAGATAAACTTCAGTTAACAGCTGATGTTGAAGTTGATAATAAAACAGGCAAACCATATGAAAAAGTTGACTTAGATATTATCCCTGGCGAGGTTGAGATGCCAGAATTAATAAGCAGAGTTAGTGGTGGAAGAATAAGAAGAATACGAAGACCTCTTCCTGTTGAAGAAGTTATGTCACTTGATGCAATTGAAGAAGTATCTGCTTTTGAAGAGGGAGGACAAGTCGGTTATGCAATGGGCAAAAGGGATTTGCCTTTAGGAAAATCTAGATTTGCTTTGTTTGGGGCTAGTGGATTAGATTATGAGATTGCATATAGCACATCTATTCAACATGGTGAGAGCTTCAGCTCATGGATGAAAATGAGACCTGAGATCAGTACAGTTTTAAGATTTAAGGCTCCGATTATTCTGCCTGTTGGGGGAGTTGCAGTTTATAGTGAAAGACCTGGTTTAGAAAAGGGAAAAGTTATTGAAAGATATGAAGGTGGTGGAAGTATTGAGAATCCTGTTTTGAAAGATGAAAAAGTTAGAGTTGCTTTGAGAACACCGGATACTTTGGAAATGAAAGTAGAACAAGTTGGTGAACCGTTGATAGTTAATACCGAAAAAGGAACTAAAGATAAACCCATATATGCAGTACAGAGAGAATTCAGAGTTACAACAAAAAATGCTGGAGAAGAAAATGCCGTTATTGAGACAGATTTACATTTGGCTCCATTCCAAAGTTTAATAGATACCAGTTTAACAGCAGACATTAGTAGAAGAAATCCAAAATGGAATGTTCAAGTAGAAGCAGGAAAAACTACAGAGTTCAACTATACTGTTCAAAATTTGGGTTATTCTCCTGTAAGTCAGTCTGAATTAATAAGATTATTTAAGGGAGCCGAATCTTCTCCATCAGAAGAGGAATATGTGTAGATTAATTTTTTTTAACTAGAAAGAAATCTACCAGCCTTTAGGCTGGAGTGCTGAGCACAAGATTATTTTATTCTAAGAATGTTATGATATGATGAGCTTGTTGCAGCTCATCGAAATCACCGATGTAGTTACAACTCTCTAATCTTATATAAAACTTTCTCTCGCTGACTTTGTCTAGCGAAAGCTGGAGGAAAAAATGGAGCAATACAAACACTATGCAAATTCAGTTG
>CAZKFK010000012.1:0-12655 GCA_964552095.1 Candidatus Woesearchaeota archaeon
AGACAAGGATATATGAGAATAAGCTCAAGAGTTATGCAGCAAGATTATCTGATGTCGAAGAGAGATTGGCTCTGCTTGAGGCGCAGAGAGCTTTGAAGAAGCATAGATTTTTAAGCAAAAAACCCTTAAAGAGATTAGAGGGGATGTGAAGATTAGGATGCCAAGAGTCCCTAAACCATTAAAAAAAGAGGCAGAAGATGAAGACTGAAAGAAAGATAAGAGGCATATTGTTTATATTTATATTTAGTGTGGCTGTTCTTTTCTTTTTAATGAATACAAGCGCGTATTCAAACGAATCTATTGAGGCAAAGACATGCTTGAATGAATCTATGCAGATTATGTATGATATGAAAGATGCTGGCTTTAATATGATCAGGGTCAATGATACGTATTCTCTTGCAGAGCAGATCTATTTTTCCCAGCTTGTCTTGGAGGATAAGAAACAAGCAGGAGATTACTCTATCATACTTGAAAAATGCACTGAGATCAAAGGAATAAAGGTCAAGGCATATCAATCTAGAGATGAGCTTAGAGTATTGGAGGAGAGGATAAATGAAACAGCAAAAAACAAGGATGTTAATGTCACAGAAGTTTTAGATTATTTTAATCGAGTCAAGCAGGAGTTCTATGATGAGAGATATGAGCAAGCTCTTGCTCTGATTGAAGAAACGTATCAGAAAATAAGTGAAGCTGAATCAAATGCAGCTCAGTCAAAAGTTTTCTATGTTGCTGTTTCAAAAACACTTGCTGGATTTTTTCTGAAAAACTGGTACATAATCCTAAGTGTGATTGCTGTCCTTTTGATTGCTTATCTTATAACTAAGAGCAGGATAGAGAAGTATCTGATAAAGAGAAGAATAAAAAAACTTGGGATTGAAGAGAGGGTCTTAAAAGACTTGATAGCTAAGACCCAGAGAGAGTATTTCGGCAAAGGCACAATGAGTGAAGGGAACTATAATATAAAGATGAAGAAATTCTCTGAGATGGTAAGAGACATACATCGAGAGGTTCCTTTATTGAAGGAGGAATTAGAGAAAAGAGAGAGTCAAAAAAAAGAAATTAAAGTTCCAATAAATAAGAAAAAAAACTAATTAATATGCAAAAAAAGCTATTGTTAGTGATAATCTACTGAGCTATTTAGTTGCCAATGTTGTGTTGAGACACTTGGCAATTTTGATTTTAATGCGCTTCTTTTGCTAAAAAAATAAATAAATTAAGTCAAAATATAGCCGTCTTTCTTTGTGTTGAGCTCTTGTTTTGGATAGATAACGAGGCCTTTTTTCTGGTGTATATCCATAGCCACAATCTTCTTGTCTATTGGCTCGCCACGCATCTTCAAAACCTCTATCGCCCCACCACGCCTGCCATTTTTATAGATGACATTGTAGATGACTATGATGCCATCAGACAAGAAACTTACAGCTTCTCCTTTCTCAACATAGACATTCCCTATATGCGTGGGATTGCTGACCTCTCTTATCAAAAAAGAAGTTATATTGAATTTTTCAAGGTATCTGAAGAGCTGCTCCATGTATATCCTGAACCTTGTCTCTTCTCCTGAAAAGGCCGAGGCAATAGAGGATAGTGAGTCGATGCAGACTATGTCTGGATTGAAATCTTGCGGGAAGAATACTGGCTGGATGTCTATCAAAAGCTCTTTTTTTGCCTCAGAAAGCAGGGCTTCAACGCTTCTTGCTATATCCAATGCGCTGAATCTCTTTATCCTAAGAAGGCCTTTTCTTTCAAGTGTTTCTGGGTGCCAGCCAAAAGCAGTCATGTGCGATTTCAATCTGACTTCTGGCTCCTCAAATGACATGTACAAGACTTTAAGACCTTTTTCGCAGAGATTATGCGCAACTTGCATGCAGAAATTCGTCTTTCCAGAGCCAGGTCCGCCCTCAACTAAGACGCTGTTTCCTTTTGGGATTCCATGCTCAAAGAGATTATCAAAACCTGGAATGTAGGTCTTGACATATTCTTGGGGAGTTTCTTTTCTCTTTTCAGTCTTTGTAGTCAGGATTATCTTTTTCTTGGAAGTTTTTATAGGAAACTTTGGCCTAGGCACTATAAGCTTTTTCTTAGGATTGCTTTTAGAATGCTTCTTACTTCCAGACCTCTTTTTCATATCTTCTCATAGAGAAAACTACTTATAAATCTTTTGATGAAAAGGTTTATAATTAAAAGTGGGTATACGCACTATGGTGATTAAAAGAATATATTTTGATTTTGATGGTGTTCTGGCCATAAGTGAGTCTGGAGGCAAGGCAGTCTCAATCGAATTATCCAAAGAAATCGGGATTGATGTTGATACTTTAATGCATATTTTCAAAGAAAATTGCAGAGATTTTATCAGAGGCAAGGAAAATGCTGGCAAGTTCCTTGAAAATTTCTCTAACAAATTAGGCATCAAGATAAGCCCTGAACAACTAGGAGATGCTTATTCAAGAGTCCCCCTTAATAAAGAGGTTTTTGATCTTTTTCCTAGATTAAAAGAGACATGTTCTGTTGAATTGATATCCAATAATTCTAAATTTCGCTTTGATGTCCTGAAGAAAAAAGGAATTCTTGATATATGGAAAACTTTTGATGCTGTCCATGTATCAGCGGTTGAGCATGAGGCAAAACAAGAGTTCATCAAGAATTTCAAAAATATGGAAGAATCTGTTCTTATAGACAATGACCCTGTATTTTTAGAAGAAGTCTTAAAGATAGGCATGAAAACAATCTACTATGATTCGATGAAACATAATGTTGGGCATCTTGTCAAAGAGTTAAGGAAGTTGGGGATAAAGATTTGATGAAATAGGATGATGAACTAAAAACCTATCCTCTTGTTGTATGTCCTGCAGAATTCTCCTATATCTCGGTCTAGTTGGACTAGTCTTTTTACATCAGTTTGTCCTCTAACTATGTCAAAAGCTGCGGTCATGTCTGCTTCATTTATCTTGAAATCTTTTCTAGATGCTGGATCAACTCTTCTTGCTGCTTCGTAAAGAGGTTCTCCAGACTTTCTTGTTTTAAGTGCAGCTCTTCTCAAAGAGGATTGTGCTGCCTGATAGCAGATCTCTTCAATCGCTCTATTGTTGAAACCTTGTGTTCTTTGGACTAAGACATCCATGTTGATGCCTTCAGATGGTTGATTAGCCATATATATTTCAAATGTCCTTTTTCTTTGCCCATCATTTGGCAAGGATATATGAACAATATATCCGATTCTCCCAAATTGCAAGAATCGAGGGTCTATTATCGGGGGGTTGTTTGTCGATCCGCTTAGATTCATATTTTTTCCTCCAATGCCCTGCATCTCATTCAAAAGGCCAGAGACTTTAGCAGAGTATTCTGGATTTCCCCCATTTTCTTCATGGCTCATCATCGCAGCCTCAATATCTTCACAGAAAAGCGTTACATGAATCCCTGTCCTTCTTTGCAATCTGCCGACAGAACCGAAGAGGGAATTGAATGTGTCTCTTTGTTCTCCTAAGGCTCCGACAAGAATGTTGGACTCTATCGGTACAACGAGAGTCCCGCTGTCTTCTGTTGTCAGAACCTTGGCTATTGATGTTTTTCCTACACCATAGACCCCAGCTAATAGGACAGCCCGGTTCTTCAGACCATAAGCAACTCCTGCAGGGAGGGCAGTCCCTCCGAACATATTCCATCTCATGAATTCAACTATTTCATCTAGGCCAGCGAGTTCGTCCAGTCTTTTTCTTTCTACTGATTCTTGCAATAGGCTTCTATAGAGGTCGTAGATGAGGGCTTTTTGATCTTCTGGTTCTCTCTCAGTCAAGCCCATAGATACTCTGACAACATATTCGAGTGCAGTCAGGTTTGTTGTCTTAGCTGTTCGCAATCTCGCTTCAATACTCCTGTCCCCAGAGTATAGCCATCTTCCTCTTTCTTTCCTAAGCGCCTCTTTCTTCTTATGCATAGAGGGGAATCTCCTTGTTATCCATGTACCTATGTTCTTTCTAGGGTCTTCAGAGAATATGTATCCAATTACGGTTGAGCATTCTCGATCCATGAGAGAGTGATAGTCTCTTGGTCGGATTGGTTGGTTATAGACATCTCTTCTTGTCGTGACTGCTTCTGGTTCGCTTATTTCTTTTACTGTTTTCTCAAGAATAGATATGCTCCTTTCAGTGACTTGTGCGTTTTGCCAAACCACCAATAAGACTTCATTCGCTTCCCTGCATCCATGACCATAATCAATAAATGAATGGGTTGTGTTCACTATATGGGGTTGAACTCCACCATACTGTGCTACTTTTGCTTTCATCAACCTGATAAGTGCTGTGAGACTTTCATCATTTAAAGCGCCTATCTCTGCTGTCAGTGGATTTAACATTCTTAAATCTCTAAGAACTTCTGGAGATTTATAAAGATAGTTGTTCTAGAGAAGATAGAGCGATTTAAGATAATCCAGAATAAATCTTTTTATATAAGTTGTATACGTGAAAGCTAGTAAGATGCGCTTTAATTAGCATTAGTGTGCTCTTTGCCTAATCTTACAATGTGCGAATTTATCTACATAACTCAAAGAAATGCTCAGTAGCTCTTCGCAATATAAACCACTTCAGTGGCTTTCTTGCCACAGAAAGGGCACTTGCCCTGGGCTTTCTCTCTCTTATTGTGCCTGATCCCTCTGACAAAAGCATTCAAATCTTTTTCAACTGTTTCAGCACAATTCATGCCTTCTTTGCCTATTGAGCAGAACTCGACTCTGGCAATTTTTTTGTTCTCAAGGGCTTTCTTTATGTCTTCTCTATTTTTGCAGTTGACTATTGTTTTCGATAAAAAATTATCTGCCTTGTCTTTCAATCTTTTATCGAATAGCTCGCCTTGTCTCTTTATCTCTTCAAGTTTTCTTATCTTTATCTTCTCATTCCCATCTCTTATGTATAGAGTGTAGACCTTTGATTCTATTTCATGTGAGCCTATCTCTAATCTTAGAGGAACTCCTTTCATCTCCCAGAAATAGAATTTATTTCCTGGAGATGTGTCTTTTTCATCAACCTTCGCTCTGATACCTTGATTTTTCAGGTCTTGCTCTAGCTTTTTGCACTCCCCGAGTATTTTACTTTTTGTCTCTGTCTTATATATAGGGACTATGATGACTTGTATGGGAGAGACTTGAAATGGCAAGACAAGTCCTTTGTTGTCTCCATGCGTGGCTATTAGAGAACCTAGGATCCTTGATACGCATGGACCATAACAGGTCTGCCAGACATACTTATCTTTTCCATCTTTGTCTTTGAATTTTATATCAAAAGTTTTTGAGAATCCCTGTCCTAAAAAATGCGTTGATGGCTGTTGTATCACTTTTCCATCTGGTGTGAATGTGTCTGAGCCAACTGTATAAACAGCTCCTGGGAACATGTCCCAGACAGGCCTCTTTAATGGCAAGAAAGGCACGCCAAGTTTTTGATGCATGAACTTCTCTGTTGTATCAATATCCTCAAGAACTTGAGCTTCTGCTTCTTCCTTTGATGAGAAACAATCATGTCCCTCAATCCAGTGGAATTCTCTGCTCCTTAATAAGGGCCTGGTTGCCTTGGTTTCATAACGCCATACCTGACATCTTTGATATATCTTAAGAGGCAAGTCATTGTAGCTTCTAATCCAGATAGAATACATAGGATACATGGCTGTCTCTGATGTAGGGCGCATCGCTAATCTTTCTTCAAATTTCGTGTCAGCTGCTTCTGTCACCCAGAACACCTGTGGGTCAAAGCCTTGGACATGCTCTGCTTCTTTATGAAAATTAGACTCTGGAATCAAGGAAGGAAACCAGGCTGGCTCATGCCCTTTTTCTTGCAATTCTTTTTCAAGAATGTCGTACATGACTTCCATTATACGCACGGCCCAGGGCCTGAAGACAACGAATCCTTTGAGATTATATCTTAAATCTACAAGTTCAGCTTTTTCAATCAGTTCAGAGTACCACTGGGAAAACTCTTGTTCTTTGCTTTTGCTGAATGTGATTTTTCCGTCTTGTTTTTCCATTTGTTAAGTGGTTATTATCTGTGTTTTTGTGCGCTTTAGTTACTATAATGCGCTTCTTTTTATCTTATTGTGAGGAGTGAGAGATTTTTAAATTAATCGATTTAGTTTATGGTTCTGTAAAAAATTAGATGGTACTAAATAGAACCAATTGGTAATAGAAAAGTTTAAATAGTCTTATTTGTTACCGATATATGGGCAAGAAATTATCGGCAGGCGATTTTTCGGATAAAGAATTAATAAAAAATGTTGGGTTACCCTCAATAGATGGGGCATATCTAAAATGTTTGTATTGGTTTTTTTCCTATCCAGAAAAAGAGACTAATTTAAATGAAATATCCCATATTTTAAAAATATCTAAAACAAAAAGCAGAAAAATTATATTGCAATTGGCAAAAGAGGGATTTATAAAAAAAGAAACGCTGGGGAAAACTTGGCGGATTTCGTGCAACAAAGAGCACCCATATAATTCTAGCCCAAAGATTTCTTTTAATCTAAGCATGATACATTTTTCCGGATTGATAGATAAAATCAAAAAAAGCATTCCTGGGATAAAATCAATTATTCTATTCGGAAGTTACAGGAAGGGAGATGATACTGAAAAAAGCGATATCGATCTTGCGATTGAAAAATTTGGGGATGAAACATTGAAAATAAAAGAGTTTGGAGTCATTGAAACTTTTGGATACAGAAAAAATGTTCCCGTAAATCTTTATTTATTTTCGAAAAACAAAATTGACTTAAATTTATTTACTAATATTGCAAATGGTATCGTCCTTGACGGGTTTTTGGAGGTGAAACCATGATAAGACTAAAAATTCCGGATTTAAAAAAAGCTTTTAGCTTGATTGAGATGGCCAAAATTGATTTGGATTTTTCATTAACGTTCCCGATTAAAGATGATTCTACGAACACTATCGTAAGGAATATTTATGAATCTTTTAGGATGCTTGGTGAAGCATTACTCACAGCGGAGGGTATCCAATCTGAGGATCATGCATTGCCTGTAAAGACTGTCGTTTCTTTAGATGTGAGAACTGAGAGACCTTTGATGATACTAGAGACATTGAGATCTATGAGAAGAAATATCAATTATTATGGGTATCATGCGACAGTTGAAGAAGCAGAATATGCTAAAGATTTTGCAAAAAAATGTTTTAATTCGGTTTATCAGAAAGTATTTGAAATTATAAAAAACAAAGAAAAAAAGGGCATATCTTGATATTCTAATTTTCTAAAGAAAAATAGATTCGCCTTCTTGAAGCTCCTTTGTTCTCAACTGAGACAAAGAGGAGCTTTCCTATCTCCTTTGTATTCTTGACATGAGTTCCGCCATCAGGCTGTTCATCAATGTTATTGATCTTGAGAATCCTGATTTCTTGGATTGATGGGGGCAAGCCTTTAGCAAGTTTGCATAAATTTGGGGTTGATTCTGCTTCTTGCCTTGAAATTGCATAAGCAGAGACCTCGGCGCCTTTTTCAATCTCTTTATTTGCCTTTCCTATGAATGATTCAAGTTGCTCTCTGTCAAATTTTTCAAGGTCAAAATCAATCCTTGACCGCTCTGATCCCAATTGGTTTCCTGTGATTAAAGCTCCTGTCTCTTTATTGATGATTGAGGAGAGAACGTGGGCTGCGGTGTGCATCCTCATCATCTTGTATCTAAAATTCCAGTCAATGATACCATGAACTTGGGTACCAACTTTAAGACCGTTTATGTCTGGAGAGATATAGTGAAGAATTTTTCCTTGCTCTTTCTTACATGAAACTTGATACTCTTTGCCTTCTTTATATATGATTATGCCTTTATCTCCCAATTGTCCTCCTGATTCAGGATAAAATAAAGTTTGGTCAAGTTCAATTTTATTGCCTTCAATGCTTGTGATTTTTGCATCGAATTCTTTTGCATATGAATCTTCAAGATATAGGGGTTTTGTCATATTTTTGATTATTGTTTTAGGATTATAAACGTTGTGAAATGTAAGGGATAAGATACATACCCAGACAAGGTGCGCTTTATGCACGGAAATCAGGGATTTTCGGCACACCAAAAATCTTTTGATTTTTTGGTGTTTTCATTAATGCGCCTCTTCTATCGCATGCTCTTTAGAAATGTTTAAATAAACCTTTAAATTAAGTGATTCATGATTGAAAAAGAGCACGTGATAAGCATTTTGAAAGATGCACATGAAGCTGTCAGGACACAGAATACTTTGCTTTTGAATGAATTATCTAATAAGACCCTGCATTCCTCATCAATATATCAAGACCCTGATTCTATTGCACTGGCTGTCACAATATATGCGCTTGGAAAATTATTCTCAAATCCTATGTTCAGAGCATACAGCAAATGGAACCTTTTTGTCACAAAAGTGTCAAAGTGCCTATCAAAGGCTTCAAAGGCTGTGCAGAGAGAGAACATAATAGAGTTCAGGAAAGAGATTGTGAGCATAAGGAGAGACATGAATCTTTTTGGGGGCTTGAAAGATTATATCAAGGAAGTATTCAGAAAAGCCTCTATCAACAAAGCTTCAAAGATATATGAGCATGGGATTTCAAGAGCAGAGACTGCTGACCTTTTAGGGATTACACAGTGGGAGCTTGCTAGCTATGCAACAAGCACCTTTGTCAATGATGGAGGTCTTTTGATAACAAAGTCAATCAAAGACAGAATTAAATTTACGGAGGATTTATTCAAATGACAGACCCAACACTTGCGATGACTACATGGATGACTAACAATGCAGTGCTCTTCACACTGATAGTGGTATTTATCAGCGTCTGGAGCAGTGTCTGGAAAGCATTCGCTCTATGGAAAGCTGCAAGAAAGCACCACATGGCATGGTACATCGTGATGTTCATCATCAATCTTGTCGGGATTTTAGAGATATTGTACATATTTTGGTTCTCTAAAATAGGCGAAAACAAGACCAAGAAGAAGTGAGCATAAAAAACAATTTGAAGAACGAAAATGGACAAAGCACTTATTTTTGACTCTAGTTCAATCATAACTCTCGCTATGAATGACCTTCTCTATATCCTTGAGCCTCTAAAAAAAAGGTTCGGGGGAGAGTTCTATATAAGTGAGGATGTAAAGAGAGAGATAATAGATAAGCCTTTTAGGGAGAGGCGATTTATGTTAGAATCTTTATTCATCAAGAAGTTGTTTGATAAAGGGGTCTTGACCCTGTTCTCCAACTTATCTCTTAATAAAGAGCGAGATAATATAATGCTTATAGCGAACCATACTTTCAGGGCTGGGCAGGAGGATATCAGGATGCTGCATGAAGGAGAAAGCTCGTGCCTCGGCCTATTTAACTTGTTAGAGATAGATAAGAAAGCGATTGTAGTTGATGAGAGGACAACAAGGATATTGTGTGAGGCTCCTGAAAATCTAAGAAAGCTTTTGGAATCGAAGCTGCATACGAAGATAGATGCATCTGAAAAAAATTATCCTATGTTCAAGGATTTTAAGGTCATCAGGTCAAGTGAGCTTGTGTTCATGGCGTATAAGCTCGGGATAATAGACTTGCCTGCTAAAAAGCAGGAGGCGATGGAAGCTTTGTTGTATGGCCTTAAATTTAAAGGATGTACAATCTCTATGAGAGAGATAGATGATGAAATTGGCATGATTTAGTCAAGACCGCCCTAGTAAGTGTTCTTCTTTTGGTTTCATATCTTGCAGCACTCTGCTGAAGCAGACAACGTTGTGCTGCGCATTTACTTTAGGATACCACTATCTCCATTCGTTTTAATTTTATTTTATGCGCTTCTTTGCCTGAAAACATTTTTAAACTCTTTATGTTTATGTTTAACATGGCAAAGAAAGTTAAAAAAAGAGGTAAGATCGAGATGCCAAAAGAAGAAGGGAGCACTATTATCGCGACAGACCATGCCATAAACATGATAGCTGCACTGATAGTATTGATAGCTTCTGTAATCTTCTTGACTCCTTGGAGAGTCAATCTATTTGGCACAGCCACCACATCCCCTGTCTTCGGGATAATCGGAGTCATCCTCGGATTAGGGATGTTGATAGCGACTATTGTAATGAAAAGAAATCCAAGAGAAGCCAGTGTCTTCGTGCTTGTGTTCAGCATCATAGCGCTGATACTGCCACCATCTGGATTTGTTATCGGACCCATCATGGGAATAGTGGGTTCAATAATAGTATTGGCTAAAGTAAGACGATAGACCTCTAGATTTTGGATTTATCTGTAGATGCAAGTCTATTTTAGAATAAGAATCTCTAACTTAATTTCTTAAAATATTTTAAGGTGAATTTAAATTTCGATTCTAATTGATAAGTATCCTGGGAAGAGGGTAAAGATTAAAAAGGCTAATTAATAAGAGTAATATTCAACATGTTGCCTAGACAATACATCGAAGAGCGTGGGGGAAAAGCAGCAATTTTAGACTATGTTCGGGATAAGACGGATTTGCCGATTCCAAAATATGAAGTTATAGGATTTGAGGATGCCCCCTCGAAAATTGCTCGTGTTTTTTCAGATATTCAAGCGCCTCATGCTTTTGGAAATCCGAAACCGATTATTGTTCGTTCATCTTCTCCATATGAATATGGAGATTTTGAGGGTGTATTCGAATCTGTTCCAGGTATCCGAACTTGGACCGGATTGCTTAGTGCTATAGAACAGATTAAAGCAAGTGCGCAGAGCGATCTAGCGCATAGATACGCCCGGCAAAAAGGAATAGAAATTGGAGAGAAAATTTGTATCATATTACAGCAACAATCTGATTCCAGATATTGTGGTGCGATGATGAGACATCCAAATAATCCTTCATTGATTTTTATAGACTATTTCGAATCTGGATATGACTGGTGGCAACAATTAAAGCAAGGAGGTGTATGGGATGATAAGAAGAATGAAGTTGTAAAGGGTCATTTTAATTTGGAAAGAGCAAATATTGAAGAGTTAATAAGGGCTTATAAGAAAATAGAATCTTTGAGCGACATAGCGGATGGATGCTCTCTTTTTGTAGAATTTGGATTAAATCCCCTTTTTATATATCAGGTTCGACCATTTATGGAATTCAAAACAACAAATTTTGAGGTTCCGAAGTTTCCAAGAGAGAGGCTGGAATTTGCTATTGTTGCTGATTGTGTTTTTGGATTAACACCCCCAGAAGGGATTGAAGTTCCAATCGTATCGCATAATTCAAGAGTGTCTTCAGGTTTCTCTTACCGAGGATTATCCCAAAAAGAGAGGGAATCCACCCAGCAGAACCTATCCTCTGCTGATTCTAAAGCGCACAAGCCTTATTGTCTAGTTGTTCCATACTCTCGCGAGCAGGAGAACTGGGACCTTTATGTTCCAAGGATGAATGCATTGATAGCGGGGGACAGTTCACATTTCTTGACACATGGAATGATTCGGCTTTTAAAAAAAGCGGAGGTCTCTTTATTGTGTGACCGCAATTTATCACAATCTTTTTTAAGCATGTCGGGTCTTGAGGAAAAAACTGTGCAAATAATAAGCAATGGGAGAGAAGGTGTTGCTTTGCTGCGATGTAATTTATGAAGAAAGTTTCTTAATTAATTCAGTCTGTGAGAGATAGGCTTCCTTGCCTGTTTTCATATCTCTTAATTTGGCTTTCCTTTTCTTTATCTCTTCTTTGCCGAGGAAGATGACGTAAGGAATTGCCTCTTGATTCGCATAATCTAAAGCCTTGCTTATCTTGTCCATGATAAAGCATGAGATGCTGTTCTTTCTCAAAACTTGGGCGAGGGCAATGGATTCTTTGTCTTGTTCTTTTTCCTGGCCAATCGAGATTATGATGCACTTAGGTCCTTGGGTCTTGATATTTGATATATTCGCCAATCTTTCTATGCTGAATGAGATGCCTGTGCTCTGGACATTGTTGATCTGGTACGAGCCTCCGCCAGCTATGCTCTCTTTCTGGTCTTTTGTTTTTATCTCGAAGACAGAGCCATTATAGTATGAAAGGCCCCTTGCTAGTGTAGGGGAGAACTCTATTTTTACTTCATAAGCTTTGCAGAATTTTTTAAGTTCTTGGATTTCTTTAAAGCTTGGATACTTCTTGAAATACTCCTCTGGCTTTTTGAAAATGTTCAATAATTTTTCTGCTCCAAATTTCTTGAGATTATTCTTGACCTCTGCTTCTGGAAGCTTATCTAATTTATCGAGCTCCCTTATGACTTGTTCTTTAGTTGATTTGTCCTTTATGCCTTGTTCTTCAAGAATCTCATTCAATAGCTTGCGATTATTTATCAATATCATTGAAGCAATGCCTGCTTCTTTGAATATCTCTGAAAATAGCTTCAATATCTCAGCTTCGTCTTTGAAACTTGAGCCTATTACATCGACATCACACTGAGTGAACTGCCTGAATCTATTGGAGGAGATGGGCTCGTCTCTGAAGACCTCGCCTATCTGGTATCTTCTGTAAGGAAGTTTCTTTCCTTGAGCAAGTCTCTTCAATTGAAAAGTGAATTCATATCTTAAAGCCAGGTCCCTTTCTCCTTTATCTTTTAATCTGAAAATATCTGAGATGACTTCGTCCTGCTGATTCGCGCCTTTCACGAATTCTTCGAATTCTATAATGGGGGTTTCAGCTGGGATGAATCCATATGCTTTGAACTTCTTTATCAGAAGTTCTTTGATAGCCTCTC
>CAZKFK010000013.1:0-10294 GCA_964552095.1 Candidatus Woesearchaeota archaeon
GGCTATAATGTTAATAACAATTATAAATTATCAAGACACGTTGTGCTGATGCAGTCTTGAATAGATTAAAATGAAAAACTTCAATACAAAAATTATTCCGACATGGTGCCCGGGATGCTTTAACTTCCAGATACTTGCAGGTGTGAAGAATGTCCTGATGAGAACAAAGATCAAGGGAGAGTTTGCTATGGTGACAGGCATAGGGTGTCATGCAAAGATATTCGATTACTTGAATTTGCCTGGAGTCAATGCTTTGCATGGCCGTGTGATTCCGACATGCTTAGGGATGAAAATAGGGAATCCTAACTTGAACTTGATAGGATTTTCAGGAGACGGAGATGCTTATTCAGAGGGCTTGGATCATCTGATACATGCTGCAAGATACAACTCGAATTTTAAGTACTTTGTCCATAATAATCAAATATTTGCCTTGACTGTCGGAGAGCCGACTGCTACGACTGAACTTGGATTCAAGGATAAATCAACTCCTGAAGGAGTCCAAACAAAGCCTTTGAATCCTATCAAGTTGATGCTGGCTACTGGAGCGACTTTTGTTGCTCGTGTTTTTGCAGATGTTAATCAAGTCGAACAAATTTTAAATGAGGCTCTAGAGCACAAGGGATTCGCATTCATCGAGATCATCCAGCCTTGTTTGATTTTCCATAAAGATGAAGGATATAAACAGAGAACTTATGATCTGCAAGAGAAAGGGCATGATAAAAGTGATTTGAATGCAGCGATGTTAAGGGCTGATGAATTCGATTATAACTCAGATTCTCAGGAAAAGATTCCTGTAGGGATATTCTATCAAAAAGATGAGCCTACATTTGAGGAAAGGCATCATCAGCTCGCCAAGCTGATGAAAGAAAAGAAAAGCTGGAAGGATATCAAAAGATAATTTTGTTTATTTTCTCTATGCTTCTTTGACAAGATATCTGTTCTTGCCTTTCTGGAACCTTATCCTTATCATCGGCAGCGGGCAGAAGTATAAAGCTTTTTCGTGCCTGTCATAGTAAAGGCCGATGTAGATATCGAACCATTTGAATGCTATGTCTATCATTTTTCATCTCCTTTTAATTATTGTTTATGATGATTTGACTTTTTATATGTATCTTTCATTTCTGACCCCTTTATGAGGGGTACGAATGCATAGCCTGGGTCGATTTTTATAAATTTTAATTCATTTTTTTGTTTTTGCCAGAGCTCGAGATTTCCATAATCAAAGTTCTCTCTTGTCGGGAAGAGAAGCAGCCCTTTATCTTTTAGAGACTTCAATGAGAGGGATTTGACTTGCTCTCTTTGATTTTTTTCAATGCCTGCGGTGAAGTATATCTTATCATACTTATTGCTCCAAATCTTATTTTTTTCATCAAGAGCATCTCCGGCAATGATATCTATATGCAATTGATGAATTTTATTCTTCTTTAAATCTTTATTTAGCTTTTTTATATTCTGTTGTGCTTGTTGTGCAAGGTCTTTGAAAATCTCGATGCTTGTGACCTTACTTGGACTGATTATGTATGAGACAAGGGAGGCGTGATAGCCTGTGTTCGTGCCTATCTCAAGAACATCATCGCCTTTTTCAAGTTGAAGAAGCAGCATCATCCTCGCTATTGTTGTAGGCTGGCTTATTGTCTGGCCATATTCTATATGGATAGCTTCATCTTCATATACATATGGGCTCTTCATGAAGAACTTCCTATCTATTATTTTGAAAGCATCAAGAGTCTTTTTATCTATTTTTGGATTATTCGCTTTTATCGACCTTATCATTGCTTCAAATTCAGGATTCATGAATGATATAAGAATGTTTTGTTAATAAATTTTGGGTTATTCCTTATAGCACAATAATCTTATTAAATAGTTGATTGATAGAGAGGATTGGAAAAATGCAATCAGTCCAGCAAAGCATAGGGGATTATTTTGAGAACTATCTTGATAGAAGATTCAGAGGGATGATTCGAAATAATTTAGGGCTTAATTATCCTGATTTTTATATCTCTGGAGATGATGAGAGAAGGAACATAGGGCTTGAAGCCAAGACAGGCAATAGGCGATGGGGCGCTAGGTTGAAGAAATACCAGATAAGATCTGGGGGGTTTGATGGCTGCACATATTTCATAGGATTGCATGATTTTGATGATGCGAATGATAGGCTTGGAAGAAAGGATGAAAGAGCTAGGCAGAGGACAATGGATGATGAACTTGATTACACGCTTTTGTTTTTTGTTTCTGGAAGAATCATCAGGCAGATTTGGGAAAAAGACTGGAGAATGAATGAAAAGGAGACCATAATGTACTGCATGTTGAAACAAGGCACTATAAATGCTCTTGTCAGAGCTAGAGAGACTTTCAGAAGACAGGGTCAAGTAGTTGAACCAGGATCATACTATGGGTTTTCATATGAGAATTATGTCACTTTTGATTATACTCTAAAAGAGAGAGGCGGAGAGATGAGAGTGTGTGGTCTGCTTCATAAAATCCGTGATAGAGTCGCTATCAGATTTTTGAGGAAGAAAGGAATAAAGATTCCAGAAGTGAGTTAAGAGGAAGAATTAGAATATGCGCTTTAAATGTGCTCTTTTGTAAGTGTTTTTATTCTGATTTTATATCTTGCAGCACTCTGCTTCAGCAGACAACGTTGTGCTGCGCATTTACTTCATGATATAGGCAGTTATGTTAATGTGCTTCTTTATTAATCTTATATTTTTATCTAAATTTTCTTTCTATCCTGATAAGTTCATTTATCTTGAACATATCTGGGCCGACCACAGATATCTTGATTATAGGGACTTGCCATCCTAAAGCGAGCTGGGCAAGAATAGGGTCAGGAGTTTCTCCTGAGCGATGTGAAATTATGGGGATTATCTTGTTTGATTTAGCAATATCAATGACTTTCTTTGTTTCTAATAGACTTCCTGTCTGATTCGGCTTGATGATTGTGGCATTGATTGATTTTGATTTTATTGCTTTTTTTAATCTCTCAGAGTTTGTGCATACCAAATCATCAGCACAGACTAAAGTTTTCAGGCCAGCTTTCTTGATTTTTTTCAGCAATTTTGCGAACCCAGAGAAGTTCTCTTCATCTAAAGGGTCTTCAACATAGGATAAGTTATATCTCTTGCACAAATTGAAGATATAATCTATCTGTTCATCTTCATTCAGAGAACCCGGCTTGCCATTCAACCTGACATAATTATATGCTTTCTTTTTTTTGTCAAAAAACGAGCTTGAAGCGACATCAATCCCTATATCAAGAGTTTCATTGAATTTTTCTTTGATTTTTTCTTTTATTTCTTGCATCAACTGAATAATTCGTTCATTATCAAACGAGGATATGAAAGCATGCTCATCAGTCATCTTCCCATAGAATAGCTTGTCTTGTGCTTTCAAGGTTTTTTTGATCTCATTGTAGGCTTGGAGGCCTATATCGTGCATGTCTACCATCTTTTTTGATCGAGTTTCTGGAAGAATAAGGAATTCCTGAAAATCTGGCTTTTCAATCTCTCTTGTATGTTTTCCTCCGCCGATGCAATTTCCAAGAGGTCTTGGAAATTGGAGTTTGTATGGCAAATTCTTTGTTGTGTTCTTTTGCGCTTTATTTTCATTAGTGCGCTTCTTTTTGTTCAGGTCATCTGATAGAAATTGCCAGACTTCTTGTTTTTTTGAGGCAGCCATGGCTTTTAAGATGCTTGATTCAATCGCAAGGAGCGTATTTCCTCCTGTAAGTTCAAGCCTCTTTGTCTTGTCAACTTCACGGAACATATCCTCGACTTTTTTAAGGTCTTGAAATTTCTTGAATTCAACTTTATCCCTGATTAATCTTTGACCTAGAGCATTAGCGAATTGTATTGAAATGTTGATGCCTTTTTTTGAGAAAGGAAGGGCTTCATTTTCTCCTTTACTTGAACCTTCTGGCGCACTTGATTCAAATACACCTTTTGCATCATCTGTCTTTATTTGAATAGCTATGGTAGGGTCTTTTCTTGAATTCAGTATCTTCCGGGCATTGAACTCTTTTACGAACATTTTTCCTCTTTCTTTTTATATCAATATAATGTGCATATAGGTATAAAAAAGTTTTCAATACTTAGAATAATGAGAGAGTTTTTAAAAACTCTCGCCAGTATCTTCTTCTGGCATCTCTTCTTCTTTCTCTTCCTCTGCCTCAAACTCCTTCGCGATGTCTTCATCTATGGCAGATGCTTTTTCTGCAGGCTCTTTTTTGACCTCTTTCTTCCCTTCGACTTCTTCCTCGCCTTTCTTGACTTCCTTTTTGACCTCTTTTTCTTCTTCTATCTCTTCTTCGACTATCTCGAGCTTGACATCGCTTTTCCTCTCCATCTTCTTTGGCAGAGGCCTGTGGACAGTTATTGGAAGGACTTCTTCCTCAAATTCCATCTCAGCTATCTTAATAGGGTCATAGTTGACTGATTCAAGCGTCTCTTTATCAAGTTTTAGTATGATTGGGGCATTTGCACTTATCTGCAAAGCTCTTGCTCCGATTATCCTGGCTCTCTCGAACTTTGTGTAATCTTGTGCTGTCATTTTGGTATTGTTATTGAATTTTTGCGGTTTTATTGTTATGAGGTAAGTGGTTTATTTTTGGCAAGAGACGTTGTGTTGCGACATCTTGCTGGAAATTATGCTTTCTTCAATAGGTTTGATATTTTCGTATTTAATTTTTTTCCTTCTTTCAAGGCTATGTCTTCCATCTCAAGGATTTCAGATTCTGAAAGTTCTTCGCCGACTTTCTGCATCGAATGGAGCTCTTCATTTGGATATGTAAATGTAAAGGTCACTCTAGCAACAGAAGCATCTTCTTCCTCTGTTGTTGGATCGACTACGAATTTGCTGTCTATCTTATATACCGTGACAGTGATTGGCAAGTTTGTGAATGGGATTTTTTTATTTGTCAGCTCACCATAATTGACTTTCTCATCTTTATACTCTGGGAAAACAGCTTGTGATAGGGCTGCTATAGAAGCTATTGCGCTCGCATCTATCAAGTTGCCTGCATCATTTATTGGATATATGTCTACAGCTAGAGACCAGACTTTCTCACCCTCTTTTACACAGAGTTTCTTGAAATCTATGCACTCAGAATTTCTTAGGCCTCTATCTACTAATCTTGCTAGCTCAATGGTCTGTATTCCCGGAGGTCCTGATTCGAACCTGTCTGAAGCTAGTGGGGAGAGTTCTGCTCCGACTATCAAGACACCCTCATCTTGACTGTCTTTGAATGGCTCGACAACATCTAACTTGATTCCTGCTATGACTTCAGAGTCTCCAAGCTTGACCTGGGCTGAGCCCTCGGCTTTTCCTGAAACTCCTAATTCAATTTTAAGGTCTCTGAATTCTTCAAGGTCTCTGCCATCTATCCTTTTTCCTTTTGATATGAGCTCTTCAATCCTTTTCTTCATGACAGTTGATATTTCCATTTTTATCTTGATTTTTTATATTGTTATTGATTTATTTAGTATTTTATTTTTTTAATTGTTTTTTACTTCTTTAAGGGCTTTTTTCTGTATTTCGACTATCTTCTTGCAAGTCTTCTTTGCAAGAGCGATAGCTTCTTTCAATTCGCTTGCTTTAATTTTTCCATCTAATTGGATCAGGCTTATCTTCTCTGACCTTGAAAGCATCGCAATCGGGATGTCAGTGGCTGCCTTGATTTCCTTGCCATCTTTCATTACTGTGAAGTCTTCTTCATCTTTTGATAAGTCAACTACGAAATGGTCTCCTGTTTTTCCTATTGAAACAGCAGCTACAAGTTCATTCATGGGGAGGCCCGCATTTGCCAGAGCAAGAGAGGCTGCATTTATTCCCGCACATCTTGTAGAAGCATCTGCCTCGACAATCAAGATGTAGCAATCGACTACTGTATTAGGATAGTTTTGAATTTGAAGGACTGGTTCAAGTGCTTTGCCTGTAACAAAGGAAATCTCAGAGCTTCTTCTATTTGGTCCAGGTCTTTTTCTTTCTGAGACTGAGAAAGGAGTCATATCATAATAGCATCTTAAAATCCCTTTTTCAGGATTCTGCAGGTGTTGTGGATGCAAAACCCTAGGCCCATAGACTGCTGCAATGGCCTTTGATTTTCCGAATGAGAACATCGCACTTCCATCTGCTCTTTTTATGATGCCTACTTTAGCTTTTATCTCTCTTGTCTCATCGAGAGCTCTTCCATCAGATCTCTTGAATTCTTTTTCTTTTGTCATCTTTATTATTTTTGATTTGTTTATAATCTAATTTATTTTTATTTCTTTTTATGTTTTTCTAAAAATTCTTTGATTTTTTCTGTCAAGCCTCCTTCAAAAGGCTTTTCAGCTATAAGTTCTATGGCTTTTTTTGCTATTATCTCATCTTCTACATGTTCTCCTTTTATCCATACAAGGCCGTTCTGTCCGACTATGATATTGCAGTTAGTCTCATCCTTGATTGTTTTGACCATGCTCCCTGCTTTTCCTATGATTCTTGGGACTCTAGCTGAATTTATCTTGATAAGCATTCCGCCTTCGAGTTTTTTTAGGCCTTTCTCTTTCATTGTAAGCTCGATGCTTCTTGGCTTGACAGCTCGAATCTTTACAACCAAGATATCATTGAAATCATAGACTTCTGTCAAATCTTTCTTGTTTATGTATCCGAAGCATTCCATGACTGGCAAGAAAGCATCATATGTTGAAAGAACGTCGATGTTCCAGCCATTGAAGTTGACATCGACTATCTGGCCTATGACTGTGTTGCCTGCTCTTGGGATATAAGCGCCGCTTAATGGGATGACTTTGACTAGCCTGTCTGTCTTATCCAATAATCCGAATCTTGAAGAGACTATTTCCTCACCTTCTCTCCTTGTTCCCTCACCAGGCAAAATATCTTTTCCTTTTGCTAAGACTTCTCCTGGCACGACTACATCTCTCGATTTTTCATGGTCTAAGTCTGTGGTTGTGTCTTCTTTTTCTTTCTCTTCAAATTCTTCTTTTCTTGGCGTCATTTTAATCTTTAATCTCTTTAGTTATTGCGCTTCCTTGCGTCGCTGAATTAAGTTTGTCATAAAACTCAAGCTGCATTCCTGCAGGCAGGTTGATTATGCAACGCATAGAACCATCATTTAACCAATCTTCTTTTTCCTTTTTAAATGTTTTGATTAGATTATATATCTTGCCGACGTGTTCTGGGCCTATTGTTATCTCTATCTTCTTCACAGCAATCTTTATAGGAAGGATCTTTTCTATGTCTTTCAAGATGAGCATGGCCTGCTCTTCAGCATCTCTGTCATCTATCCTCGAGCCTGCTTGCTTAATAGCTTGTTCTATCCTCTGGGGAGTGTAGGGAGCTCCTGTCCTTGGATCCATACAATTTCTTGCCAAGAAATCAATTATCTGTTTAAGTTTCTGCTCTCTTATCTTCTCTCTATACTCTTGAGTCAACTGGATCTCTCCTGTATTTATTATTTCGCCGGCTGCTTGGAAGACGTTGTCTGTTCCAAAGGCATCTTTTATGTCCTTGCTCGAGGCTTTGAAGCCTTTCTTATGGTCTGTGAAGATCTCGTTTATTTCGAGGATATCCCGCAGAGTTATTGGAGTGCCTTGGAGCTTCTGTTTTCTGAAGGCAAGTGCTTTGTCAAGGTCAACCATTATCTCAAATTCTTTGCCTTTCTTCTTGATTCTTGCCAGTACATTTGTCATTTTAGAAAAAGTTTCTGTAATTTATGGTTTCTTTGTGCGGCCTAATTTGATAATGGCTCGCTTTTTCTTGTTTTCATTTATGTTTAATTGTGCTTTTGAGCTTTATAATCCTTTCTTATGTAATATTTGAGCTTATTCTTTTGTATACTTTGTCAGGGAGTCTCCAATAATCCTTTCTATCTTCGGCTTTTCTTTCCTTATGATCCCTGCTTCGAATCTTGAGATATCAAAACCCTTGCCCATTATCCTCTTGAAAATACTTAGGCCTAGCTTAAGTGCTTTATTAATATTCATGTTGTCTTTGTATTCTTTCCTCAAGAGTTCTAGGACTTTTTCATCATATTCTCCGATGGCTGTTGCCTTGACTCCGGAATAGTTCCCTGTGACATCTGAAACAAAGACTTTGGCTGTCTTGTTGTTATTTATGCCTGCCATTATCACTTTTATCCCAAAAGGCCTGACTCCGCCATATTGTGTGTAAGCTTGTTTCAAGTTCGCTATCTCTCTGATGACTGATTCGACATCGACTGGCTCATCATAGACTATCTTGTGCTGTTGTGCTGTGCCTTGCGCTTTCTCCATCAATATCCTTGAATCTGATAAGATGCCTGCTGTGCTTGCCATTATATGATCGTCAATCTCATAGATTTTCATGGCAGATTCTGGAATCAATAAAGGGTCTGAAATCCTCTTATCGACTAGGATGACGACGCCGTCTGCGCATGCCATGGCTATGCTCGCTGAGCCTAATCTGACTGTCTTTTCAGCATACTCGACTTGTAAAAGCCTTCCTTCTGGTGAAAATAACGTGGCTGTCCTGTCATATCCCATTGCCTGATGTGCTGTTTCCATTTCCATTTTTTGTTCTCCTTTTGTATAATTTATTTATCCAAATTCATACCTTTTTACAGAGGATTAAATCTGGATAATTTATAAAGCTTACGGATGTCAATTTCATCCAAATTCATGGACATCCGAGCTTTGTAAATTTTCTAAGAATTAAAGAATCATCAATAGTACCATTCTTTCCGTACTCTTTTAGCGATTGTCGCATGTTGTACGTCTCTTTTCTTTTCCCTCGCAACAAGCTGCCAGAACTTTACAGGAGATGTAGCATCGCATGTACCTGGGATTGTCTGTAGGTCATGAATTACTGTTATCAAACTTCTTGGAGAAGAAACATAGACTCTTCGAGGAGAGTCCTGCGTCTCAAAACAGATGCCCGGACTTTCCCTAAGTTCAGGAATATCTGGAGGAAATCTCATCCCTAAAGTGTCCCTACAATACATGCCGGATAATATGCTTTCTAAAACATCATGCATCAAACCTCTTTCATATGATAGAGATGAATGGGGGGTCCTTTCCAAAAAAGCTTTTGCTTTTAAGCTTCCTGGTTGAAAATCAAAAAAAACAATTGTCGGTGTATAAGTACATACTAATGGGCTATGATTTTTTGGAACTCGAGCATCCACTTGCATATCTCGATAAGAGACAACTAAATGATTTGGGAAATTTCGGTCTGCAGGATGTATCCATTGGCCTTCTCCATACAACTCTTGTAAGGGGGCGATGTAAGGTGCAATAAATTTTTGAAAAAAGAAAGCAAAAGAGCCATATAACTCCTTTTCATGATTGGCGTCTTGGTCCATTCCTTCCTTTACAAACTCCTGATATTTTCTGACTAAAGCAATCCCATCTAAAAAAAGGCGATAGTGTGTTCCAGATACTGGGACTTCAAATACAGTCTCTCCGCTTGTACGACTTAAAATCTTTAAAGAATGTTCGTGCTGATTAAATAGTAATTGTGTTTTTTCTGCGAATGTTGGTCTTTGTCCTTCTCCCATTTTAATCTTCTTATTTAAGATTTTAAATGTATATAAATATTATTGTAATGATTTTCAAAAAGAATGGAGCGCCCGCAGGTGCGCTGATGGAGCTCTAGATATAATAACTTTCGATGAAAGAAAGTTATTTAAAACAAAATTCCTTGTTTTTTAGATGGAAAAGAGGATGATAAGAAGTTTTACTAAGTTGAGAAAATTAAAGACATCTAAAAAAGGCGCGATTGAGATGTCTTTTCAGTTCATCTTCTCTGTGATACTTGTTGCAGTCGTACTTTTTGTCGGATTTTATGTCATCAAGATGTTCTTAGATAGGGCGGAACAAGTCAAGTTCCTTGATTTTACAGCTAGATTGAAGAGCGACCAAGGCATCTGGGGTATCTGGACCCAGGAAGAGGCGAGCCAAGTCTTCTCTGCTCAGATAAACAGCAAAATAAAGTATATATGTTTCGCAAATATCGCGAACTGTCAAGACCCTAGTATCGCTGAACTGAAGGGATTCTGCAGGAACATAAGCCAGAAATATCCTGGAAAAAACTATAATCTGTTTTTTTATCCATTAAACATTGCAGAAAAGTATCATGCAGTAAGCGGCGTCTCTGTGTATTGCAATGCAGACAATGAACCTTTGAAGAAATGCATTGAAATCCCTAAAACGCCTGTCTGTATAAAAGCGAAGACTGTTGAAGGCCAGTGGAAGATAAAGATGAGGCTCACGAAGCAGAATGAAACGAGCTTAGTTCAGATAAGCGTAGCTTAAAAGAA
>CAZKFK010000013.1:10394-11492 GCA_964552095.1 Candidatus Woesearchaeota archaeon
AGGATTCATTGAATTCGGTTGGATTTTTGCATTGATAATCGGAGCGCTTGTGCTGTTCTTTGCCTTCTATTTCATAGGCACGAAGATGACTGAATCTAAGATGGGCCAGGGCCTTGTGACTGAGAATACTTTAGATATCTTATTGAACCCTTTTTCCTCTTTCGGAGGGCTTGGAGCAACATCTAGCAAGGAAATAACTTTGGCAAAGAGAGAGAGGATAAATCTTTCATGCAATTCAGATTCTGGATTTGGATATGACTCTATATTGAGCGCGACAAATTCTGTAAGGATGGTGCCGAAGAAAGTATATGATAAGTACATCTTTTCAGAAAACTCGATCTATAGCAAAAATCTTCAGGTCATAAGCAAGCCTTTCAACATGCCTTGGAGAACAGCTGATATGATATATCTCTTTTCAAGAGACAGGGACTATTGTTTTGTCGGCATGCGCGGGTCAAGGATAGAAGAGGAATTTGGTCCAAGTAATACGGGAATGAATATCTCAAGCTTCAAGTTTGTAGATGATGAGATGTGGTGTGATAAGCTATTAGATGATATAACTGTGTGCTACTCTGGATGCGATATAAACATCAATTTTGAGTATAGCAAAGTTGTCAAAGGAAGCAAAGAGTTCCCTTTCATAGATGATGCTTCGATGTATGCAGCCATATTCTCAAGCTATGAGATGTATGAATGCAACATGAAGCGGGTCGCTCAAAGGATAAAGAATGAAGTCGAAGTCTATAGGAATAAAGCAAGAGCCCTGGGAGCAAGGGGATGTACAGCTGTTTTCAATCTCGAGTCTTTAGACCAAGCAACCACTCAAGTCATACAATCAAGGACAAGCAGTGAACTAGCTTCAAGTTTAAATGAATTGAGGGCTGCTGCTGATTCATTGAATATGCAGAACATGAATTCAGATTGTTCATTGTTTTAAAAATGGAATATATATTAAATAAAAAAAATGCGCAGCACAACGTTGTCTGCTTCGGCAGAGTGCTGTAAGACTCAATTAAAGAATATACTCATAAGAGCATACAGATAAAATGACGCTCCTCGGGCTAAAGCCCGAGGTATCTGTATGTAAAAATGCTTGAA
>CAZKFK010000014.1:0-8103 GCA_964552095.1 Candidatus Woesearchaeota archaeon
AAGCAAAAAGTTGCCCCTCAGGGCAACCCTTTAGGGCGTGGGAGGACGTCACACTAAAAAAGCTATAATATTCAAGAAAAAGAGGCAATAAAAATGGAAATAGCACAACCTGTACTTTTGGGATTACTATTTGTGTTTACAGTCTTCGTTATCATTTTCTCCTTGAATTGCTTGAAAAGACTGGGAGGAAATCTAAAAAGTGCAGTGATTTTCTTGATTTTGGCTATGGGTGTGAAGATAATCAGAGAGGTTCTGGATTTCTTCAGCATATGGTCTAGCTTTTACTTTGATTTCATTGTCCGAGTATTGGTCATACTCCTTATATTCTTGTCTATAATCAGCATCTCTAAGATGATAAAAGAGGTAGACGGCGTAGAGAGAGAAGAAAGGATGAACCATTATAAGAAAAAGAAAGGTTAGAGTTTTTATGCGTTTTCTAGAATCTTCACAAGGTCAGTGACTTTGTCATCTTGAGCGAGCTTGATTATCTTGACTCCCTGGGTATTTCGGCCCATTATCCTTATGTCTTTTACAGGAGACCTTATGACCATGCCTTTAGCAGTAGTGACTATGATGCTGTCCTTGCTATTGACTACTTGGATAGAGACAGCGTCTCCATTCCTGTCAGAGCAGTCTATGTTTATTATGCCCTTGGCTGCTCTTGCTGTCTTCCTATAGTCTGTGACAGCTGTCCTTTTTCCAAAACCTTTTTCTGTGATAGTCAAGATAGTTGCTTGTTTTGATTCTGCTTTCTCTTTTTCAATCTCTTCCATGGCTTTCTTGCTGAAAGTCGTGACTCCTATGACTTCATCGTCCTTCTCGAGCTTTATAGCTGTGACACCATAAGCTGCTTTTCCCATTTCCCTGATTTCCTTGACATCAAAGCGGACAGCGATGCCTTTCTTTGTCGCTATTATGGCTTCTCCTTGTTCTTCAACAAGAAGAGCATCAACTAGGGAATCATCAGGAGGAAGTTTTGTAGCCATGACTCCTGATTGGCCTATTCTTATGAATTCATCAAGATTAACACGTTTAGCTATGCCTTTTTTTGTCACAATCAAGACAGAGCCTTTTTTCTCAACAGCAGGGATGACAGCCTTTATCTTATCTTGAATCTGCAGCAAGTTGATTATGGCTTTGCCCTTGCTGTATCTCGTGGCTTCGGGGATATTATAGGCTTTCAATAAATAGAGCTTGCCTCTTTCTGTCAGGAATAATATCTGGTCATGTGTGTCACATGTGAAAACGTTTTGGACAAAATCTCCTGTTGTAAGGTCTGTGCCTGAGATGCCCTTGCCTCCTCTATGCTGTTCCTGGTACATTCGGATAGGCATCCTCTTTATGTATCCTTTAGAGGTCATCATGACCGCAACTTCTTCTTTTTTGATAAGGTCTATTTCCTTTATTTCAGGAGCCCTCTCTGATATCTTCGTCCTTCTTTCATCGCCGTATTTTCTTTTTATCTCTGATACCTCTTTCTTTATAATCTCAAGAATCTCGCGTTCATCTGCCAGAATCTTTTCAAGCTCTTTTATGAGATCTATGAGGTCCTTGTGCTCTTTCTTTATCTTGTCTTGTTCTAGAGCTGTCAATCTTTGAAGTTTCATCTCAAGAATAGCCTGGGCTTGTTTTTGAGATAATTTATATTTATTTATCAAATTTTCATTTGCTTCTGTCACATTCTTAGATTTTTTAATCAAAGAGATGATATGGTCAAGGTCATCTAGGGCTATCAATAGTCCTTCAAGAATGTGGGCCCTGTTCTTTGCTTCATTCAATTCAAACTCTGTCCTCTTCCTTACTATCTTCTGCCTGTGTTTTACATAGACCTCTATGAGCTGTTTTAAGTTAAGTATTCTCGGCTGATTATTCACAAGAGCCAAAAGAATGCAGTTGAACTTAGTCTCTAGGTTTGTGAGTTTGAAGAGCCTGTTCATTATCAACTTCGCATTCGCTCCTCTTTTCAATAATATGACTATCCTTATCTGCTCCTTGGCTGATTCATCCCTGATGTCTGAGATATCTGAAATCTTTTTCTCTTGAACGAGCTTGGCGATGGCTGTTATGAGCTCTGCTTTATTGACTTGATATGGCAGTTCTGTTATGACAATCTTGACTCTGTCTTTTTTCTCTTCAATGCCTGCCTTTCCTCGAACTATGAAAGCGCCTCTGCCTGTCTCGTAGACTTCTTTTAAACCCTCGCCATAAATCGTGCCATATGTCGGGAAATCAGGGCCAAGGATTATGTCTCTTAGCTTATCTATAGTTATATCTGAATTTTTTATATAGGCTTGGATAGCTTCGCAGACCTCTGAAAGATTATGCGGAGGCATAGATGTCATCATACCAACAGCTATTCCAGAAGAGCCGTTTATCAATAAGTTCGGAAGCTTAGCGGGAAGGACTTCGGGTTCTTTTAGGGAGTTATCGAAGTTAGGGAGGAATTTGACTGTGCCTTTATCTAAATCTTCAAGGATGTCCATAGCGATTTTTGAAAGCCTAGCCTCGGTGTACCTCATATGTGCCGGTGGGTCGTTATCCCTGCTTCCAAAATTCCCTTGTCCATGAACGAGAGGGTATCTTAAAGAAAAAGGCTGAGCCATTCTAACCATTGCATCATAAACTGCCACGTCCCCATGCGGATGGTAATTTCCGATTACTGTTCCGACAATTTTTGCAGACTTCTTAGTTGGTTTGTCTGGTTGGCAAGCAATTTCATTCATAGCATAGAGGATTCTTCTTTGAACTGGCTTGAGTCCATCCTCTGCACTTGGGATAGCTCTGGCTACAATGACTGACATGGCATAGTCTATGTAAGAGGATCTCATCTCTTCTTCTATGATTGTCTCTTCGACTTTTTCGTCTTTAGGGACTTCGAGAGGGATTATCTTTGAGGCGCCGTTGCTTGGCTTTATTTCAGTTTCATCTACTTCAACTTCTTCTTCCTCTTCCTCATCTTCCATAGGGGTTTCAGTTTTTTTCTTTTCTTTTTCTTCTTCGTCTGGCATTTTTGATATATCTATAGTTCAACTATTTGTTTTGCACAACTTTGTGGGCTTAGTTTATTTTTCATTATTACGCTTATATCAATCAGCAAGTCACGTGGAATAGCGCTGCTTTTGTTGCACTAGTTTTATTGAACTCTGCAACAGCTTCTGGAGTCTTCTTCACAATCAAGGAAATGCCTTTCTTATCGCACTCTCGCTTTATTCCAGACTCTAGCCTAGTTGCTGCGCCATACTGGCCTGTCCCTATGAACAAGACCCTTGGTTCAGGATTAGAGTTCAAAAGGAACTCTATCTCTTCAGTGCATATTGAGTGGCTTGTGCCATAGAACTGCTTCGCAGTATCTGTCCTCCAAAAGACTTTTCCAGTGCTGTCAATCAAAATATCCTTGTTATAGGATTTCCCATTGACAGTTATCTTGCCAAATTCTGTTTCAATTGCCATCTTGTGTTTATTTTTTATTTAATTCTTTTAATTTAAAAAAGATTTATATATAGATTATTACTATATGTATTGAAATCTGTGAAGACGAAGCTCTCCCTTTGAGGGACTTTTTTATTTAGCATTTTTTATTTGTTTAGCATTTTTTTATATCTTCTATTTATCTAGTTCGTGGTTTTGGTGAACTCTCAAGTTCACGACATTGCAAAACCAAATTTTGTTTATTATTCCTTATTATACTTACCTCTTAAATTTAAATATCCAAATTAGCGTTCTTAGCATGCTCTATAATGAATTGTTTTCTCGGCTCGACAGCCTCTCCCATCAGGGTCGAGAAGACTTGGTCAGCTTCAACAGCATCCTCAACTGTGATGAGCTTCAAGGTTCGAGATTTTGGATTCATTGTCGTGTCCCATAATTGCTGGGGATTCATCTCTCCTAAACCTTTGAATCTTTGGACACTAAGATTGCCCCCTAGCTTGTTTATCATTTTTTTCAATTCTTCATCTGAATAAACATAATAATCTTGGCTTCCTTTTCTTATCTTGTATAATGGAGGAACTGCTGCAAAAATTCTCTTGCTTTCAATTAATCTTGGCATAAATCTATAAAAGAAAGTCAATAACAAAGTCTTTATATGGCTTCCATCAACATCAGCATCAGTCATGATTATGACTTTTCCATACCTTAACCTGTCAAAATTAAAATGTTCCCCTATCCCTGTTCCTATTGCCGACGCCAATAAAGAAATTTCTTCATTCTCGAAAATTTTATGCGGGTTTGCTTTTTCAACATTCAATATTTTTCCTCTTAAGGGCAGTATAGCCTGAAATTCCTTGTTTCTCGCCATTTTGCTTGAGCCAGCTGCGCTTTCTCCTTCGCAGATGAACAGTTCAGTCTTCTCGAGCTTCTTTGACGAGCAATCTGCAAGTTTTCCTGGCAGAGCTCCTGAACTTAGAGCTCCTTTTCTTCTTACCATGTCTCGGGCTTTCTTTGCAGCTTGTCTTGCTTTTGCTGCATTTATGACTTTATTGACTATTGCTTTGGCTACAGATGGATTCTCTTCAAAAAATTGTGCAAGATACTCTGTGACAACTGAATCAACAAAGCCCTTGACTTCTGAATTCCCTAGTTTTGTCTTTGTCTGTCCCTCGAATTGCGGCGCTTTTATCCTCAGGCTTATTACAGCGGTTATGCCCTCTCTCGCATCATCACCCTCGAGCTTCACCTCGGATTTAAGTGTTTTCTCAGCATAATCATTTATGACCCTTGTCAGAGCGGTCTTAAAGCCCGTGACATGCGTGCCCCCTTCAGTTGTGTTGATTGTGTTGACGAAGCCGAATATCCTGTCTTGATATTCCTCTGTGTACTGGATGCCGATGCTTATGATAGTTGAGTCGACTTTTTTTTCGAAGAAGATAGGCCTAGAATGTACAGGAGTTTTTGTATGATTGAGCCATTTGACGAATTCAGAGAGGCCGCCGGCAAAATTGAATTTCTCTTTTTTCTTTGTTGTCTTATTCTCATAGTAGATAGTGAGGCCAGCATTAAGGAAAGCTATCTCTCTCAGCCTTGAGATCAGGATATCATCATCAAATTTTAGGACAGAGAAGATAGAATCATCGGGCCAGAACGTGACTTTTGTCCCTGTCTCATCTTTTTCGCATTTCCCTATGACCTTGACTTCATGCACTGGCTTTCCGATATGGTATGTCTGGGTATGGACCTTGACATCTCTCTTGACTTCGACAGTCATCTTCTTCGAGAGAGCTGCGACTACTGAAATCCCCACTCCATGCAAGCCTCCTGAGACTGCGTAGGCCTTATTGTCGAACTTTCCGCCAGCATGCAACTTCGTGACAATTATCTCTATGGCTGGTTTCTTGTAGATTGGGTGCATGTCGACTGGCATGCCTCGGCCATTATCTGTGACTGTGACAGAATTATCCTCATTTATTGTGACTTTTATCTCAGTGCAGACTCCTGCAAGATGCTCATCTACTGCATTATCGACTACTTCATAGACTAGGTGATGGAGGCCCTCTTTTCCAGTGCTTCCTATGTACATAGCTGGCCTCAACCTGACTCCTTCTAATCCTTCTAGGACTTTGATGCTGCTAGCATCGTATGCTTTTTTATCTTCTGCCATTTTTTTATTTTTTTATTGATTTAATCTTTTAGACATGCACATCTGATAGTATGTCAAGATATTTTATCTTCGCCAAAAAACTTGAAAACGTCGTCGGTAAATTGCTTTTTGTCGTCGGTAAAACTACCTTATTAGATAAAGCCTAAGAACTATAAAAACCTTTCTCTCATTATAATGATGAATTAAGGCTTAATTAAGCATTTTAAGCATTTAAGGGCTTTCTAACTTATCCTTACCGGGCTCTTGGCCATCCTTATCTGCCTTCCTACATTATAAAGATGAGCTATTGTTCTTCTCAAGTTCTCATATAATGGGATTTCTTCCTCGAGTATTATCTTTTTGACATTCTTCTCGAAAGGTGATCTCTCTTTCTTGATTATATCTATATATTTCTCAAAAAGCAGAGAGGTTTTCTTGAGCAGTTCTTTCTTCGTTTCAGCCAGTTCGTGGACTGCAGAAATCTCCCCTTTTTCTATGCTCTCTGTCAATAGCTCTTGGCATATCCTCAGGCCTGTGTCTATATTCTCCCTTATCCTCTTGTTCTGAGGTGAGAGATCGACTTGCTCTCTTCTCACTCTTGCCTGTGCTTCATTCACTTTTTTCTTGTCTATTTCCTTGTTTATATATATCATGACCTGTATCAGCGATTTCTGCCTGTATCTCTTGATGAACATATAGGCTCCGAAGGCTATCAAAGCAGCGACGATGATTATTATCAGCGGAAGGAATCCTTTTTTGACGACTCTCCAGAATCCGCTGAGGTCTACGGCTTTCTTGGAGCATTTGTTGTCCTGGCAGGACCTGCCTTCAGGGCAGCCGCAGTCTTTGCAGCAGCTGTCTTGATTTTCAGTGGCTTCGCATATCTTGTTGCCGCAGACAGATTTGCAGTCTTGAGGGCATGTCGCTACATTCTCTGTTGCCTTATCACAGATGCCGTTGCCGCAGCTTATAGGTGAGAATATACAGTCAAGAGGACAAGTGTCTAGTGTTTCGCCATTATTCGCGTCGCAGACACTGTCTCCGCAGTAGCTCTGGCTTGTGCAGCCGAGCGCTGTGCATATCTCCCCTGATGGGCATAGACAGTCTTGGCAGCAGTTCAGGAATGTCTCTCCCTGCTCTATATCACAGATGTTGTTGCCGCATGTGGGGATTGCGCTGCAGCCGTTTGTTGTGCAGGATTGTCCTGATGGGCAGCCGCAGTCTTGGCAGCAATTATCTGAATTCTCATTTCCTCCTGTCGGTATTATGACTGCTGTCTGATTTGGCATGACGAATGAGCATCTTAGATATCCTGATGGAAGTCTTCCGCAGACATAGCAGTTCCATAGATATGTTGCGCTTGTATTGAATGTCCTGATGAATGAGACTTCAATGTCTTGTCCTCCTATATTTTTGAGCTCGTCAATATGCCAGCCAGGGCCCCAGGAGCCGAACAAGCTTATGTTATAGAGCTGTGCATAATCACGAGCAGAGCAGTTGAATAGATAGACTGCTATAGTCCTATTGCAAGAGCCGTCGCCACAAGCACCACCCCCGCCTCCTCCACCGCCTCCTCCACCGCTCTCTCCTTCTGAAGGCCAGTCTATTGTGAAACTTCTTGTGGCAGAGATATTCTGATTTATTCCATCAGAGCAGTTGACTTTCCATGTATAGCCGCCGCTTGAATAGCCGGATATTGTTCTCTCGCAAGTTGTTGCGTTCTCACAATTATCTTCTGATTGATACTTCCCTTTTGTGTATATTGTGCAGTTTATTATAGGAGCATAGTTGTCCTTGACAAGCCACTGGAATGTCACTGATGTGGTGTCTGAACCAAAGAGAGTATCATCATCAGGAGAGATAAGAGTAAGTTTTGGTTTTTCACTATCAATTGTAAAAGTAAAGTTCTCTGAATTGAATGAGCACTGGCCTAGACCATCACAGGCTCTGCAGTTCCACATATAGTAAGTATTTGTTATCAGGGTTTTTGTGAATGTCGTAAAGTTATTTTGATTTGTTAAAGACTTTGTCTCATTTGCGTGCCAACCTCCTGACCAGTTGCCATAGAGGGTCATGTTCGAAAGATTTGTGTCTGCAGCTGAACAGCTGAATGTGACTCTTGTCGAATTAGTGTAGTTCCTGTCCTGAGGCAGGTTCAATGAAACTGTTGGAGCAGTTGTGTCTAGTGTGAATGTCCTGTTCGTATAATTGATATCTGAATTATTTGAACTATCATTGCAGAACACACTCCAGTGATAGTTGCCGTCTGCTTCATTATCATTCAAAATGTATGTGTAGTTGACCCAGGTGTTGTTTCCTGGATCAAGTGTCAAGTTCTTCATCGACCAGCCTCCTGCCCAGTCTCCATAAAGAGCTATGGAGAAGACATTCTGATTATCATAGCATCTCATGTCAAATTGCAAGTTCCTTGAATTGTTTATTGTTCCATTGACTGTCTTCTCTCCAAAGAGAGGCACTGGCTTCACTTTATCTACATTGAATGTCCTATTCAGAGTTGTGTTTGTGTT
>CAZKFK010000014.1:8203-11388 GCA_964552095.1 Candidatus Woesearchaeota archaeon
TGGCCTTGATATGCTGTAGGATTTATCAGGTCACTTGTAAAAGTATAGTTCACTGTCGAGAATTTGTTATTGCTCGCATTATCAAATGCATGGCAGCTCCATATCACACTTTTGTTATATATGCTCCTATTGAATCCTACTATGATACTGTTTCCATTCAGTTCTGTTATGGAGCCATTTGCAAGCCACTGGCCAGTGTAGTTCCAGTAGAATGTCACATTAGTGATATATTTTCCGACATCTGCTGTGGCATTGCATGTGAAGTTAGCATTACTAAGATTTGTGTAATTATTGTTTCCAGGAGTCAAAAGAATCACTGTCGGTGTTGTGTCATTTATGAATATCCACCGCGTTTCAGAGAGATTTGAATTGCCTGCTTTGTCATATATCGTGACATTATATGTGTAGTTCCCGTTCAATAGATTGTCTTTTCTTAATAGAGTGTAGCCATTTGTCCATGTCTGGTTCTGCTCTATGACGCTGTTCCAGTTGAGCCAGACTTTCCATGGATTTGTGTCACTTGCGCTTACATTTATGGATATCATCCTCTCTGTCTGATTCCCGTTTTCAGGAGTAGGTGGAACTAAGGAAATCAAAGGATTTATTGTATCATATGTGAAATTAAGCAGTGTGCTTGCTGTATTGTTGACAGAGTCATTGCAGAGTATCTTTATCAAGTATAATTTATCTGTGAGACTTGATGTGTTTGAGAAATTGAAAGGAGATGTCAAATCCAGAGAGCTGTATTCTGTTGCATTTGTATAAATTGAGTAGACTCCGGAAGTCGAATCAGTGCAGCTTCCATTTATGAATGGAGCATTCTTGAAATAAGAGTTATTTGAAGGATAATCAATCACTATTTCTGGATTTATAGTGTCTACATTGAATGTCCTGTTGATGGTTGTATTTGAAAAGGCTACAGAGTCGTTACATTGAATGTACCATTTGTAGTTCATGGCATCTGGAATTCCTGCTATTGTTATGTTGAGCCAAGTGTTGTTTGCATAGCTTGTGTTCGTATAGTTTGCGTGCCATGTCCTTGTTGTATTTGTGAATAACTGGATTGTTGAAACACCCTGATTATCATAACATTTAAGGTCAAATGTGATTGAGCTGTCTGTGTCATTATAATTATCTACTGGGTTCTCTCCGAAGACAGCTACTGGGCTTGTTTTGTCTATAGAGAAAGTTCTATTTTCAGTTGTCGCGTTATTGCTGTTTGTGTCATTACACCAGACATACCATTTATAGTTGGATGCTTCTGGAATTCCTGCTATTGTTATATTGAGCCAAACATCACTTGCATAACTTGTGTTCGTATAGTTTGCGTGCCAGATGCCTGTTGTATTTGTCCAGAGCTCTATACTTGAAATCCCATATTCATCAGAACATTTGAAATCAAATGTGATTGAGCCATCTGTATCATTATAGTAATCCCCTGGATTCTCTCCTTGCACAGGCACAGGGATAGTCGTGTCTACATTGAATGTCCTGTTTATAGTGTTGTTTGTCAAGCTGATTGAATCATTACAGAAGACGCCCCATTTGTAGTTCCGAGCATCTGCAATATCCCCTATTGTTATGTTGAGCCAGGTGTCATTTGCATAAGAGTCATTCAGGTAATAAAGTTGCCATATGCCTGTTGTGTTTGTCCATAATTGGATTGTTGAGACAGCAACATTATCATAACACTTGAAGTCAAAGGTTATTGAGGCATCGGTATCATTGTAATTATCTACTGGGTTCTCTCCAAAGACAGCGACTGGAGCTGTTGAATCTATTCTGATGACATAGGAATCATTCAGGCCCATGTTCTCGAAAGAATCATTGTCATAGACTTTGATTGTTTGGCTTCCATCCTCTAAACCAGTCAAAGCGACAGAGCCATTGCACCATCCATCTGAATAATCAAGAGTTTGATTTGTTCCATTTACATCTATATAACAAGGGCTCTGCGGAGTCCCTGAATCTATGACACTTATATTCAGCATCAGTGTGTCGGTGTTCTTCTTTATTGTGGCATTTACATAGACAGGAAGGGTTATCACTGGCGCGCTTGAATCCAGCCATGCAACGTAGCTGTTGTTCAGAGCGACATTGCCATCACTATCATTCGCATAAGCATATACTGTCTGATTTCCATCAGTCAAGCTTGATAATGAATAGTCTGTGCCGTTGCACCATCCGCTTATGACTTGGATAGTCTTATTGGAGTTAGTTCCAATTCCAAGTGAGCAGTAGCCAGGTCCTGAACCCGAATCTGAAACAGATATATTGTACATGAAGTTCTGAGTGTTCCTGTATTTTGTGGCATTCACATAGAATGGGAGTGTGATTGTCGGGGGAGTTGTATCTGGAATATGGGTGACATTGAATGTCCTGTTCGAGTCAGTCCAGTCATAAGCATTGTCTGTATCATTGCACCAGGCAGCCCAGATATAGTGGCCTTCTGGAATCCCATACACTGTTATATTGAGCCAGGTGTCATTGGTATAAGAATCATTTGTATAGTTCGCTTCCCACAAGCCCGTCGTGTTTGTGTATAATTGAATCATCGATACAGCAGTATCATCATAACACTTGAAATCAAAGACAATATTGCCGTCCTCATCATCATAATTATCTACTGGATTCTCTCCGAATGATGCTAGTGGCGGAGAATTGTTTGCTATGAAACTCCAGTTTTCACTCCAGCCATCATGAAAGCCATCGTTGCAACTGACATTCCAGAAGTGTCCCCCATTCGGTATTCCAGGAATCGTAAAAGTTGTTAGGGTATTATTCATTGTTGAGGCATTGCTCTGGTTATAGATTCCGTCAAGGAATATAGAGCAGTTCATTGTTAAGTTTTCATAGTCTACGGCTGAAAAATTAAGTTGGTTATTCAGTAGTTGCCCCTGGTCTATTGGGGCAAGTAGAGAGACCACTGGTGGCAGGTCTTGTTGGTTGTAAAACAAACCAAAATAGGTTATGTTTGATAAATTAATATCTGTGCTAATTGTGCTCCAGACGTATTTGTTGTTAATATCTACGCCCTGATTTGATAGTGGACCCCAGATACCAGTTCCCGGCTGTGAATAGTTTAGAGTCAGAGAGGATTCTACAGCATAACCTAGTGTAGAGGCGTTATATGTCACATTCAGGCTTACATCTTCGGGAGTTCCCTTGCTGAAGTTAAAGAAAAT
>CAZKFK010000015.1:0-3222 GCA_964552095.1 Candidatus Woesearchaeota archaeon
ATGGAATTCAAAAAAGCACTACATGAACTCAGGACTATATCTGAAAAAAGGGAGTTCAATCAGACTCTGGAGCTAGTCGTCAATCTGAAAAGCTTTGACGCTCAAAAAGAATCAGTCAACACTTTTGTGATTCTCCCTCATCAATATAAGAAAAAGAGCATAGCTGCTTTCTTAGATTCTATAAAAAAATCAGAATTATTGACTAGAATCTTCTCAAAAGACGAGCTGGATAAGATTCAAGCCAAAGAGATGAAGAAGTTCGCAAAGAAGCAAGATTTTTTCATTTCAAGTGCGAAGCTCATGCCTCTTGTAGCTTCTAAATTCGGAAAGATTTTAGGTTCTGCTGGAAAGATGCCTGACCCAAAGCTGGGCTGCGTCCTGATGCAAGAATCAGAACAAAATCTTAAAGAAGCAGTAGACAAGCTCCAGAAAATAGCGAGGATAAAGACAAAAGAGAGGAGCTTGAAAATCCCTCTTGGAAAAGAATCTATGCCCGATGAGCAATTGATAGAGAACCTTGATAAGACATTCAAGACCATCGTGATGGCCTTGCCAAAGAAAGAATTCAACATCCGAGATGTTCTAATCAAGTTCACAATGTCAAAATCAATTAAAGTGAGCCAGCCTCAAAAATAAATTTGATTAAAAATCAATTGCCAAGTGCCTCAGCACAAGATTGGCAACAAACAAATTCAATAACAATAGAAGATGGAAAAGAAAAAAGTGAGAGAGAAGCAGATTCCAGAAAGGAAACAGAAAATCTTGAAAGAACTTGTAGATTTGATGCAAAAAAATAGGACAACGATGATTGCATCTATCGAGGGAGTTCCTTCTCATCACTATCAGAAGATAAAGAAATCACTGAAAGGCAAAGCCACAATAAAATTCGTCAAGAAGAATTTAGTTTTAATGGCTATCGATAAATCAAAAGATTTAGAACATCTAAAAAATAAAGTAGATAAGAATTTCGCGATTTTGTTTTCACAATCCGACCCTTTTGACCTAGCTTCATTGTTAACTGATCTTAAAAGCCAGACAAAGCTCAAACCAGGCCAAGTTCCAGATAAAGACATTGTTTTAGAAGCTGGAACAACAGACATAATGGCTGGGCCAGCTCTTGCAGAATTCACAAATGCGAAGATAAAAGTCGGTGTTGACCAAGGGAAGATTGCGATAAAAGAACCCTTCATAATCCAAGCCAATCATCCTGTTCCAGCTGAAGTCTCTCTAATCCTAGAGAGATTGGAGATGAAACCCCTGACAATAGGGATAAAGCCATTAGCAGCCTTTGACCTCAAGGAGCATAAATTATATGACACGATAAAGATAGACAAAGACGAAGCGACAAGGCTCCTATCGATCTGCACCCGAGAGGCGATGAACCTAGCCATCAACGCAGATTATGCTTGCAAAGAAACAATAAATATGCTGCTTGCAAAAGCAGATTTACAAGCTCAGGCTTTAAATCAAATACTAAATCAAACAAAACAATAAAATGGAATATATATACGCAGCTCTGTTGCTTAACAAACTAGGCAAAGAGATTACAGAAGAACATGTAACAGCAGTTGTCAAAGCAACTGGAATACACCCAGATGAGTCAAAAGTCAAATCACTTGTGGCTTCATTGAAGGGTGTTGACATACAAAAAGCGATTTCAGAGACAGCAGTCATGCCAGCAGCAAGCTCTTCAGCACCAGCTGGAGCAGCCAAGCCAGCTGAAAAGAAAGAAGAGAAGAAGGAAGAAGAAGCAGCAGAAGGTCTATCCGCTTTATTCGGATAAACTCAAATAGATTGAACAGCGAAGCACTATCGACTTAGTTTACTTTCTAAATATCGCTTTGATATCACTGTAAACAGGGATTTCTTTTATTCTAAATACTCTTATAGCCAGAATCCAAATCAAGAACACAAATACTATGCTTAGAGCATACCAGAATATCATATGCGCTGGATCAAACCATGTTGATTGTTCTAAAAGAAGGATGCTCATCAAGAATATTCTCAATACATTGACAATCAAGGATATGATGCTTGTAAACAAGAAAACAAGGATTCTTTTCCAAGTCCCTATCAATCTAGTCGAAAGATTCAACACTAATAACAGAAAGTAAGCTATTCCCGCAACACAAGCATCGATTATCTCAATAGACATGCCATGAAGGTATATAAAGTTCCAGCTTATCCGCGCATCATAGAATATGCTGATCAGGACATAGCTCAATTGCGTTGTGACTGGCCTCAAGATAGTATAAGATAAAGGAATCAAGAAAATAGCCCCGATTATCAAAGCATATCTAATGATCAAAAACCAAATGCCTTTTTTGTCCATATTCTCACAAGAGTAATTTATTTAAATAGGTTTATATCTCTGGTTGAGATATCATAAGGTTTAATAATGAGGCAAGATAGGGATTTTGGTGCATAAAGCACAACGTTGCAAAATCCAAATAGCTAAAAACCATACAGATTAAAAATGCCAAAGAAAAAACAATCTAAACAGAGAAAGATAAACAAGAATGGAATTCTATTCTTTATACTCCTAGCCCTCTTCATCCTTGCTTTGATATTTGATAATCAGCTTTTCATCATAATCCAACAATTCAGGATAAGCCTTAATATCCCTTTTAATCTCAATTTCATAGAGAGTTACTGGTTCTATATCATAGCATTCGTCCTTAGCATCCTCTTTATCATCCTGGATAATAAGGTCAAGAACAAGAAGAAGAACATCTTCAGATACATTATCGGAGTGGCCATAGCCATGATTATCACGACCATTTTAAAGTTCATAGTCTCAAGACCAAGACCAATTCCATCACAAAGCTCCCTTTCAGGAGATGAAAAATCCTTTCCATCAGGACACACGACTTTCATGTTCTCAACTCTTTCATTTTTAAAGAACTGGCTCAGCATCATTTGGCTCATCCCATCTATAGCCATAGCTCTTGAAAGACTCTGGCAAGGGGCTCATTTCCCAAGTGATATCATTGCAGCCGTAATCATAGGTTACTTCGTCCCTATACTGACAACAAAACTTATTAATAAAATAAGACTCAATCCATCAAAACAATCCTCTCGGGCAAGAAGAGCAACTAAAAGAAAAGTCAAGAAAACAAAAACAAGATCTAAAAAATGAACAAGCCCGAGATAACCAGGAAAATTCTTCATATAGTATTTGGCATCCTACTTCTAGCCCTGACTATACTTCTCGACCAAGGA
>CAZKFK010000015.1:3322-11216 GCA_964552095.1 Candidatus Woesearchaeota archaeon
GGGATGGTCTTTGCATTCCTTTTTGCTTTAATCTTCATAGATCCTATTTCTGCCCTTGTGGGTTCTTTCTTCGGCCTGGCAGCTGAAGCAGTAGCAATAAAGCTAGGAGAGTCAGATGCAGATGATAATATCATAGTTCCTCTTGCAGCCGGGACAGTGATGTATCTTTTGACAAGGCTGCCCCTGCTAGCCTCCTTATTATAATTAAGAACTTTTAAAAACTTCTAAACATCAGTTTATTTATGGTAAAACAATCAAATGAGGAAAAGGCCCAAGAAGCAAGCTTAAACAAGATAATGGAGATAGCCTCTGTTCGAGGATTTTTCTGGCCAACAGCTGAACTTTATTCAGATAAGCTAGCAGGATTCTTCGATTATGGTCCAAATGGCTTAGCTCTAAAGAATAATATTCTGGAAGTTTGGAGAAACGAGATAGTCAAAAAAGAGAACATGATTGAAATAGATGGCTGCCAGATTCTTCCAAAATCAGTTTTTATTGCCTCAGGTCATCTGACAAATTTCACAGACCCCCTTGTAGCTTGTGAGAAATGCAATTCAAAATTTAGGGCAGATAAGCTTATTCAAGAGAAGACAAATTCGGAGATGCCAGAAAAACTTTCGAATGAAGAGTATGATGAACTTATCAAAAAGCATAATATCCTCTGTCCAAAATGCAAGTCAAGATTCAAGAAGACAGAGCGCTGGAACATGATGCTGAAGACCGGGATTGGAGCAGAGCTCAAAGACGCCTATCTTAGACCTGAAACTTGCCAGAGTATTTTCCCAAGTTTTCTTAGAATCTTTAGGACAATGAGAGTCAAGCTTCCGTTTGGGATTGCTCAATCTGGAAAAGTCTTCAGAAATGAAATATCTCCCAGGCAAGGAATAACAAGAATCAGAGAAATCAATCAAATGGAAACAGAGATATTTTTCAATCCAGGTAAAGAGGATGAAAAAGATATTGAAAAAATAAGGTCAACAATCCTTCCGCTCTATGTCAAAGAAAAGCTGATAAAAATTAGCATAGAAGATGCTCTGAAAAAGAAACTTATCAGGAGCAAGCTCGTCGCCTACTACCTATTCTTAACTAAAAATTTCTATAACAAACTTGGAATTTCAGATGATTTGATGAGATTCAAATATGTAGAAAAAGAAGATAGGCCATTCTACTCAAAAGAGACCTGGGACCTTGATGTTTTAACAAGCATCGGCTGGCTCGAGCTCTGTGCTTGCAATCATCGCTCAGACTATGATCTTAAAGGGCATCAACAAATCACACAACAGAGCATGGAAGTTCTTGATGAATCAACAGGCAAGAAAGTCCTGCCGAATGTCTTTGAGATTTCTGCAGGCCTTGATAGAGCCCTATTTGCGATCATGGACACAAGCTATAAAGAAGAGCCTGAAGCTGATAGGACTTTATTTAAACTCAAATCAGAGCTTGCACCAATTCAAGTCGCTATCTTTCCTCTAGTGAACAAGGAGAACATGCCTGAAGTCGCAAGAAAAATCTACGACACAATCAGGGCTCAGTCCTCATTGAGATGCTTCTATGACGAATCAGGCTCAATCGGAAGGCGATATCGAAGACAAGATGAAATCGGGACTCCCTTCTGTATAACAGTCGACGGCGATACTTTGAAAGACAAGACAGTCACAATAAGAGATAGAGATTCCATGAAACAGCGCCGAGTCAAAATAGATAAGTTAAGGGAAGAACTTAGATGATTGGTTTTCTTAATCAGTGAAAAATCCCTACTTCTTTTCTATCGTCTTTCTTTCTCATCTTCTTATACCATCTATGATACAATGGTGCAAAAATCATAGAAATGAATGTGAACAAGATGAATAACAAGAGAGTATAAGCTTCATTCAAAAGCAAACCAAAATTCTTAGATATAAGGCTCGCTATAACTACAAAAACCAAAGATATTGCTAAAGAAACAACATAATCTAAAGGGAACATATTGAAGACCCATTTACTTTTAGAGAACCACCATATTTTCCCTTTCTTATACTTCTTGATTCCATAGTATGGATTGAAAACAAACCAAAGAAAATCCCAGAGGCTTATGAAAAGAAAATACATCGCAAGCAACATCAGCTCATCGGTTATGGTCCATCTTAATCCAAGAAAAAATGCAAGATGTATAATCAAGAACAAGAAGATAGTCATGAACATATGATATCCTGTCCATGGCCTCTTGCCAGTATTATAATCTGCCTTCCTATACCAAGTAGGCAGCTTTTCAGCCCATCCGAACTTGCCCTCTATCTCAATCTCTATCCATGCCAGAAGAAGCGCTAGGATGAACCAAAATAACGCGCTCAAAATAACAAATACCATGACCTTTAAATAAAATAATCTTTATAAACATGCTTCTACATCAAAATCATAAGGGCCTGTATTATAGTGGTCATTATCCGCCGCTGGCAGCGGTGGGATCCGGGTTCGAATCCCGGCAGGTCCATTCTATTCAAGAACTTGCCTCGATCATATCCTCGTTTTCAAGAACTATCTCTGTCTTGCCTTGATAGACTTTTATCTTTCCCTTGACTCTTACAAGTTTGTTTGCGTATTGCTCAGGATCATTGAATTTCTGAAGGTCTGATTTGAATATCACTGCTGTAAAACAAGAATTGGGATAGGGCTTCTCAAAATTGATGAAAGTCGTTGAGCTCGAGCTCTTATAGACATCTACCACCTTGCCCTGAACAATCTTCTCCTGTCCAACATAATTTGGAGCATCACAGGCTTGGATTGCCTCTCCAGTCAATCTATTCCAAGTTCCCTCATTTTGAATATTGCTCCCAGGCAGCCATGTCCCTTGCCACTTGCATCCTATCCTATTTGTTCTTGCATAATTTTCAGCATCGATAAATTCTTGTTGATAGATATCATCTTGCTCAGTTCTAGCCACAACATAGCCCTCTTGAACAAGCCTCAGATTTATATTCTCACCATTGAAAAGCACATACCTTAACTTTCTGTCATAGATATCTCTATCCTCTTTTCCTCTCTCTAAATAAACTTCCTTGCCAAGCACAAGCGTTTCAAGCCGCTCCTTTGCCTCAAAATAACAAGGATATCCTTTTTCATCAGCATCAATCCCCAACAATCTTACAGTTTCGCCACTTGCAATGAAAGTGTCTCCATCAATGACTTTTGTCACAGTAGCAAGCTCTTGGATACTTTGAGAAGTTCCTCCAGTCATGCCCCTAAACAAAGCCCCATGGTCATAAGTGAAAATAAACACTATAATCAAAATCAAAAAGATAAATAGAATACCAAGAATCTTGCCTTTTTTCATATAATCAAAACCCAAGGTTCTATTTTAACTTAACTATTCTGAAGGGAGTATTCGAAAATATGCTTTTTTGTTCACAAAGATTTTTATATCCAGATTATCTAGAAAATCATGGCAAAAAAGACAAAGAAAAAAGAGGCATATGAGAAAATAGAGGCTGAAATTAACAAAGACTTTAATCTCGAATCTCCTGAAGAAAAGATTGAAGAAAAAGATTTAAGGTATATTGGATAAATTTAGAGGTTTTTAGCATGTCTGAAAATTCAGAAAAAGATTGTATTTTCTGCAAGATAATAAGAGGAGAAATCCCTTGTGATAAGGTCTACGAAGATGAGAATTTTTTTGCGATGCTGGACATTCATCCTCTGAATCCAGGCCATACTATGCTCCTGCCTAAGAAACATGTTCGATGGGTCAATGACTATGAACCATTCTGCGATTATTGGCAAACCGCAAGAAAATTATCAAAAATAATTCAAAAAGCGCTTAATCCGGTTCTTGTTGGCCATAGCACATATGGCCTTGGTGTACCTCACGCACATATACATCTCATCCCAAAATATGAAAATGATGCTCATCCGAATGGCTTCAATGCAGACCATACCCTAAATCTTTCAAAAGAAGAGATGAAAAGCATAGCAGAGAAGATAAGAAAAGAAATAAAATAAAAAAATAAAAATTATTTCTTAAAGAACTTTATCAGTAATGGAATCATCAAAACCACTGCAAAAATTAAATACCAATACAATTCTAATCCGAGAATTCCATTCCAAAGCTTTGCTATCATCAATGTGAAAAATAAAACACATAACTTAAGCAGAGAAATGTCCCACCACTTCATCTTCTTGATGTTTTTATTTAATGCATCGAAGCACATTTTTGCCTCCTTTTTCTGAATAGTTAATGACATAATTCTTTATAAATTTTAGGGACAAATCAAAATAATCCGACAAGTTTTCTCACGCCATAACCTAAACCCAAGCCAATTCCCAACATAATCAATTGAGAGGCACCATATGGCAAGATAAGTCCTGCAGCATCTTCTCCTTCAAAATTAAAAATTGATTGACAAGCAACAAGACTAGTTATATAACTATAGAATGTCCCAACAGCATGTATGTCGGTAGGTATGGCTTGATATAAACCGTTTCCCAGAATAAAACCATGGGCAAGAGGAATTGTGCACATAACTGTTGTACCAATGGGGTGTTCGCCCATTTCTTTTAAAATAGATTTGATAACCCCTGGTTCCTTCTTATCTTGAACAATCTCATCCAAACCCTTAGCCATCTAGGAACACAATAAAGGAGTATAAGAACATTATTGTATAGTAATGCCATATCTTTTAAATACATAAACTAATAACTATAAAATATAAAAGAGAAAAAAACTAAATTTGAGAAACGAAGTGCAGAATCAAAAATAAACTAAAAGATTTGGCTGATAGCCATCTGTATGTTAAGTATTAATAATATATCTTTCATTAAAAATAATATAATCAAACTCCTAAAAGATGGAACCGCGAGCATATCAATCTTCAATTGTCGAGACATGCAAGAAGCATAATTGCTTAGTCATCCTTCCTACAGGAATGGGCAAGACCCTGATAGCTCTGCTTTTAGCTCAAGAACGCTTGAAACTCTATCCAAATTCAAAGATTCTTCTTCTTGCTCCCACAAGACCTTTAGTTGAACAACACTTCCATTCATTCAAAAAAGACTTCATAGATTCTGATAGATATGAGATGCATATCTTTACAGGCAAGATAAATTCTGAGAAAAGAGCGGAGATATGGAAAAAAGCGCAGATAATTTTTTCAACACCACAGTGCATCCATAATGATGTTGAAAAAGGCATCATAACCCTAAACCAAGTTTCCTTGTTGATAGAAGACGAATGCCATAGATGCTTAAAGAACTACTCTTATACCTATGTATCAAAAGAATATAAGGAACAGGCAGTACATGAAAGGATTCTTGGCTTGACAGCCTCTCCTGGCTCTGATAAAGAGAAAGTCAAGGAGATATGTGAAAACTTAAATATAGAAGCAGTTGAAGTGAGGACAAGAGACTCTGAAGACGTCTCTCCTTATATCCAAAAACTTACTTATGACCTAATCAAGATAGAATTCCCTCAAGAACTTAGAGATATCCGTGTTCTTCTAAAAGCTTTGTATGATAAAAAGATAGAAGAGCTCCAGAATAGAAAGCTTATTTTCAAACAAGTCACCAAAATCACTTTGCTTGAACTCCAAAACAAGTTGAGAAATATGGTGATACATGGAAATAAGCACTTCAACATATTGAGAGGAATTTCAATCTGCGCACAAGCGATAAAGATAGCTCATGCACTAGAACTTCTTGAGACTCAAACTCTTGAAACCTTTGTAAATTATATGAATGATATGTACAATCAAGCAAAAGAGAAAAAAAGCAAGGGCGTAATGCAGATAGTTAATTCAAACTACTTCCAAGATGCGTATCTTTTATCAACAAAGCTCTATGAACAAGGATTTGAGCATCCAAAACTTCACAAGCTCAAGGAAATAGTCCAAGAAGAGATAAAAAAGAACCCAAATGCGAAAATCCTCATCTTCTCACAGTACCGAGATTCTGTCTCAAAAATAAAAGAAGAACTTAAAGCCAAAGGAATCAAGGCCGAGATATTTATAGGGCAGGCAAAAAAGAAATTAACAGGCCTAAGCCAGAAAGAGCAACAGCTAGTTCTTCATAAATTCAAACAAGGAGAGATTAATGCACTGATAGCAACTTCTATCGGAGAAGAAGGCCTTGATATCCCTGAAGTAAACCTAGTCATTTTCTATGAGCCTATTCCCAGCGCAATCCGAAAGATTCAGAGAGCAGGAAGGACAGCAAGATTAAAACCAGGAAAACTTATAATTCTCATGACTCAAGGAACAAGGGATGAGATGTATCACTGGGCCTCTTATCATAAAGAGAGGAAGATGTATTCTATCTTAGATCAAGTCAAGAATGACCTGAAAAAACAAGATAAAGATAGCAAGAAACAGAAAAGCCTCACAAGCTTCTCTTAAAAAGAAGCGCATTAATTCGCTTGCCAAGTGCATCAGCACAACCTTGGCAACAAACTAAATCAATATTATTAATAACAATAAAAAGCTCATTCTTGCCCGTGCCTGATGACAAAATCCGCAAGATTGAATTTCATAACATTTAAAAATCAAACAAGCTCAAATCCAAGATGGAAAAACAAAAAGATAACAAAGTTATTGTTTATAGCACATCGACATGCCCCTGGTGCACAGTCGTCAAAAATTTTCTTAAAGAGAACAAGATAGATTTTCTTGAAAAAAATGTGGGCCAAGACAGGAATGCGGCCCAAGAGATGATCGAAAAATCAGGACAGATGGGCGTCCCAGTCATTGATATAAACGGCTCGATTGTCATAGGGTTCAATGAACAGAAGATACGGCATTTATTAAAACTCTGATAAGAAAAAGGTTTATTACTTCTTGCCCCCTCTATCTTAATGATAATTGTAGATCAAAGGGAAAAGAATTCTTTCATTGTAGCAGAACTTATCCATAGACAAGCACCATTGATGTTTAAACATATTGAGGTCGGAGATTATATCATCGGGGATACAGCAATAGAACGAAAGACCCTAAATGATTTCATCTCAAGCATGCTCTCTAAGAGATTGATGATGCAGCTCCAGAACTTGAAGCAGTGCCCAAAACAGCTTCTTCTTATCGAGGGAGAAGAAAAAAGGATAAATGTTCATCCAAATGCAATAAGGGGCATGCTGCTCTCAGTAATACTCGACTTTGAAATCCCAGTAATCTTCTCAAAATCCTCTGAAGAGAGCGCAGAATTCCTTATTCTTCTTGACAAGAGACAGACAAAAGAGAAAAAAGAGGCAAGTCTGATAGCAAAAAGAATAGGCCATACACTTCAAGAAAAACAGCAGATTCTTTTAGAATCACTTCCAGGCATAGGTCCTGCCACTGCACAAGCACTTCTAAAGGAATTCAAAACAATAAAAAAGATAATCAATGCGAAGAAAAAGGACCTCGAAAAATGCCTAGATTCGAACAAGATTGATGAGATGAAAAAAATTCTTGAATTCCCCTATCCCTATTAATCAATTCAACCCAAACCTTTCAATATCCTCGTAGATTGGCCCAATTGGTGTCAGGGTCGACTTTTTAAGAACAAATCCTTTGACCTCAAATTCAGAAGAGCAAAAGTTTATGCTCTTCATCTTCTCTAGAAACTTTTTCTTATCTTTTATGCTCTTGATTCTTGCAATAGTTATGTGTGATTCAAATCTCTCCGGCTTATTTCCCAAACTCCTTTCAATAACTTCGTAAAGCTCTTTCATCTTGTCTCTTGGTTCAACCCCCGCCCAAAGAACTCTCATCATCATCTCAGAAGGAAAAATCCCAATGCCCTCCATCCTAGCCAAAAATCCATTGAACTTGATTTTTCTCAACTTCTCTCTTAATTCTCCAAGATTCTTTTCTTTTATATCGCCAAAAAATTTCAAAGTCAGATGCAGATTCTCCCTCTCAACATGTTTTCCGATAAAATTGAACTCTTTTCC
>CAZKFK010000016.1:0-11050 GCA_964552095.1 Candidatus Woesearchaeota archaeon
TCGAGAGGAATTCTCTTTTCTCAGGATAAGTTTTTGCAAAAATTATTTTTTTAACATCAACATTAAGACCGGTCTTAATCTTAATTTCATGCTTTAGATAGAATTCAAGATCTTCTTTATAAGCTGGTCTTCCTCCTGGAAATGTCCAGGAGAGTTTTTTGATATAAGGATCATTTGCTCTCCTGCCAATCAGAATTTTTTTAGTCTTTGGATTATAAACTATCCCCAAAACATTGACTAAAAAAACCCCTCTGTCAAATCCTTTCCAATCCATGATTATACAAATCATCAGATTATATAAAAATTCCTATTTCTTATTCAATGTATCCGCCTTTCTGGAGCTCCCAAAGATGTTTATAGATTCCTTTTTTCCTTATGAGCTCGAGATGCTTTCCTTTCTGGACTATCTTTCCGTGCTCAAGAACTATGATCTCATCTGCATTCATCACAGTCGATAGCCTATGCGCGATTATGATTGTTGTCCTTCCATCCATAAGTCTTTGAAGATCTCTCTGTATTTCATGCTCTGTCTCAGAATCAAGAGAGGATGTTGCTTCATCAAGAACAAGAACTTTCTTATTCGCGAGTATTGCTCGAGCTATAGAGACTCTCTGCTTCTCCCCTCCAGAAAGCTTGACTCCCCGCTCTCCGACTATTGTATTCTCTTTATTCGGGAAACTCTTTATTATCTCATCAAGCTGTGCGAATCTTATAGCTTCTAGGACCTCTTCTCTTTTTGCTCCTGGTTTCGAGAAAGCTATATTATTATAGATAGTGTCATCAAATAAAACACACTCTTGAGGGACTATGGCCATCTCCTCTCTCAAAGATTCTTGCTTGTAATCTCTTATATCTCTTCCATCAATCAAGATAGCTCCTTCATTCACATCATACAATCTATATAAGAGATTTATCAATGTAGTCTTTCCGCATCCCGAGTGTCCTACGAGTGCGATTTTTTTGTTCTTATGGATCCTCAATGAAAAGTTCTTGAACAAGCACCTTGAACCATATCTGAAAGTTATGTCCTTGAATTCTATCTCTCCAGTTTTAATCTTCAAAGTCTCAGCATTCTCTTTATCTTTGACTTCTTGTGATATCTTCCCATATCTGAATAAGGCATCAAAATCAGCCATCGACAGATAGTATCCTCTGATACCCCATCCGAAGCCCATCAAAGTCCCTAGGGCGCTGGCATAAGCAGTATAGATAAATACTAGTGTCCCTATTGTTATTGCTCCATTCAGCATGCCGAGCAATGGGAATAGAATGATAAGCAAAGTCCCCAAGCCAAGTATAATCTCTTGTATAGAGTCAAGCCATCTAAAATAGTTCCAGTGTCTCAAGAAAGCTTTCTTTGTCGTCTCACTTATATTTTTATATCTATTCTGTACAGCATTCTCTTTTCCGAAATACTTGATAGAATCTATGTTTATCAAGAAGTCGCTTATATTCGCTTTCTCAAAATCCTCTGCTTCATTGACCTTAATATTGGCTTCTTTCTGCCATATCTGTACAAAGTAGGTATAGACCAAGAAACAGACAGCTGTCAAGAATACGATTAGAGCAGAGACCCAGTCAAAATATAGTATTGAGATAGACACTACAACAAGATTGAACAGCAAAGGAACGAAGCTGAACAGCACAGAGTCTGTCATCCTCTCCATCGAGCCAGCTCCCCTTAATAGCTTGGAAATCAACGACCCTGTCTTATGGCTGGTATGGAATGAATGTGACAAGTCAAGGATATGATTGAAATACTTCCTTTTCAGGTCTGCTATGAGCCTAGACTCCAGTAAATTGATTAGGTGAAGTCTAATCCATTTCAGGAATGCTCTGAAGACTACAAGTGACGCGAATACTATTGCTATTGTGATCAATATCTTTGAAAATGCGTCTTTCGCAAGAGTTCCTGCTAAAAATTCTGTGCCTTTATCAACTATTATCTTGAACAAGAACTTATCAGCAAGGAAAGCTCCCTCTCCTATCAGCAAAATGAGCATGATTATCACTACGAGAAGCCAGTACTTCTTCAAAAATCCGAGATATGTCCTCAAGTTATATTTGAAATCAATCTCCCACTTGCTTTTTCTTGATTTTTGAGGGATTGCTCTAGAGTCGATTTCATGATTCTGCTTATTCTTCTTATTATTCATTTTCACGTTCTTATTTGCCATTTTCTCTTCAATATCCATTTTCCTCCCAAATCAGCCGAAAATCATTCGAGAGCCTCGGCTAATCGAATATGTTTAAAGAAAATGTGTTTTATAAAACTATCCAACTGCATAATGTAGAACGATAAAGATTAAAAAGCCAAATGAACCAAATCATACAGGATAAAGATGTCAGTTTCTTTACAAACAAGGGCAGAAACAGCAGAGACTGGGTCTGGAACAGTGAAAGAAAAAGCGATTCCTGCCTGTATAAATCCCACTAGAACAGGGCGAGGCAAGAATAGGATGTGTTGTTTTTTTGATACGCTTTGCCCATATATCCCAAAGGGCACAGAGCCCCTGGCAGCAGACTTCTCAAGATGTAAATATGTCTGCTATTCACATGAACAAATTGAGCCAACGATGTATCGTATATGGGAGGATTCCACTCCTCCGATGTCTGAAGAAGAAAGAAGGGCTTGGGAAGGACTTAGCGACAGAGAGATTGCCGGAGTTTTATAAAACTATGTCAAAAAGTAGATTCGCTCGCTGGGCTGTCCGCTCAGACTCACTCAATGCGCCGCCCGGACTTGTCACCTTTTTGGCATCTCAAGGAGATTCTTTAAAAAATCTCTCGTAAATGCCAAAAGGGTTTTATGCGCCAGCCGAACAATTCACCATCTTGGCATTCTGGTGAGATTTCAGCAGGCTAGAAAACCATGTTGAATGGCATTTAGCCAGAGATCTTTTTATGTTTTTAGTATTATAATATTAAATAGCGTCGAAGTTTATATATTTTTAGGTTATACTTTCCGGTAATCTTAATAAAAAAGAGAAAAAATAAAATAAAAAACTAAATCTGAACTACTTTCCTGAAGCTACTAATCCAAGGACTCCGCCGATTATTGTTAGTATATTTGACCCAATTATACCAAATATCAGTGCTAAAATTCCCCCAGTTTTAACTCTATTTGGATTTTTCATCATAAATGCGGCTATAATTGAAATTACTCCAGAAATTAAGTAAACTACGGCAACTGCTATCCAAACACCAAGAAACCAGGATGATCCACTAGATTGTATTGCTGTTTTTAGCACATCCATTCCAAAAAAGGATTTTCCTGCTAAGACAATAATAATCCAAAAAATCCCTCCTAAAAGATTTAGGATTCCACCAACTAAAGCGAGAATAAATCCCAATTTAGATTCCATTTTTTAAACCTCCTTTATCAATTTAATTTATTGAGTATCCTTTTTAGATTAGTTATGGGGGATATCACCAACGCTTTAGTTTTTCAGTTGATGCCCATTTAATTAATAAGGGTCCTGCCACTTCGGTCTTGTCTTGTAAAACATTCTATGCCCTGTTGAAATACTTTTGAATAATGAAAGAATAATTAATATCGCTCCAATAACCAACGATATAAATGAAATATAAAAATAATTTATGTTTAGTAATGACATAGAGAGAATAAAAAAGATTATCCCCATTACCGCTAAAATAATCCCTAAAATCAGAAAAAATTTTCTTGAATTCTTGAAATCTTTTTTATTTTTCTTATTTTCTTTTTTTGCCATTTTCCTTTTTGAAACCATTTATTATTAATACAATTCCTGCACCAACTAGAAATCCGAGTATAATCCCATTTAAAAGTGAAAGAATTACCGTATAAAATGGAGGCATGCTAAGAATTTGATTATAACTCCACCCAAATATCGTTAAAATTAAAAAAACAGGGAATATTGTAAGATAATGAATTGGGTCTAGATAATTACTGCATGATTCAAGATGTTCAATAATACAGTCCCCTTTGCCAGTTGTATTGCCAAACCTATCGCAATCTTTTAAATTTGGGCCATAACAATGCTGGGCTAATAAAGACAAAATAAAAAGAATAATAACTAAACAAATCGCCCCAATAATCCCGCCTTTAACCCACATCGGAAGTTTTTTTAACATTTTTATTACATACATGGCGAGGATACTTCGGCATTTATGCCGAATGAGGAATCGCCATCCTCCAAATTTATAATTGTTAAGCAAGCTCTTATTAACATTTTATCTCAATACGCTTTGTTTAGCATTAATGCGCTTCCGCTCGAAAATGGTCTGCATTTTCGGCGTGCTGAAAACTAGGTTTTCAAACATTTTTACATACAGATACCTCGGGCTTTAGCCCGAGGAGCGTCATTTTATCTTATTATTAGGATTATTTTATTATTTATATTCTTTGTTCTATGGCTGTTTTGTTATTGTATGAGAGAATGTTGAAGTGACTGTGTAGTCTGATTCTATCTCTATAGGAGAGAGTTCTGCATTAATAGGCGCTTTTATCACATACATCGCGCAGGGCATCGTGTATTTTTGATTATTTGGATTGTACTGTGAATGTTGTTTCAACCATCCTTCATTTATTGAAGTTTCAGAACTTCTCAGTTCGAGTTCTGTGTTGCTCACTGCTTCAAAATTATCGCACTGAAGATTTATGTTCTCTGGAACAATTATCCTTATCAACTCGATGTTATTCAGTTTTGTCTCTTCATCTCTCTGTCTAATTGTGAGTTGAGCATTATAAGTATGCTGTTCGTCATAGGGCATATCGTCAGAGGAAGAGAGGGTTATCTGCCATGGAGCATTGAATTTCAGGTCAGTCTTCACTTGTTTCGGACCAGGGAAAGAGTATCTCTGTCCCACATAGATAGGCCATGTGCCTTGAATCCTGACAGGTCTCTCTAATATCAAGAAAACTTTTTGATCCAGGCAGATGTTCTTGTTCTGGCAGGCTGGAACATCCCCAGAACATCTTAGAGAGGAAGAGAGAGTCTCAGAGGACATCGGGAAAATGAACTCAACTCCCTGGAAATAAGTCCCTGCGTTCCTTATGTTGATAGGAGTACTTTTATTGAGGTTTGGCCCTAGTCTGCATTTTGGGGTGAGATGCAGTTCGTATTTTTCTGGATTCTTGACAGAGATTGCCGCAAGAGCATCTATCTTATTGTTCTTTATCTCAAATTCAGAGAACGAGACACTCACTGAGAGCACTTCTTGTGTTGATTGTACATTGGCATCAGTCCAATCAACCACAAAAGGGCATTTTGGGTCTGCATAGAGGCAGTATCTGAATTTTGAGAGCTCTTTCCAGCCGTCGCTTATCACATCAGTGACTGGTTGAAGTTCGAATTTCCAGTATTCGAGGGCTACTGAGCCCCCTGCTGGGAGAATCAAAAGATTGAATAAGATTCCAGCAAGAATACCAACGCCGACTCCCATCACTATGCCTGCACCTTTTTCTCCAAGAGCAGACATCAAACCAATCCTGCCAAGATTGAACACTATCAAGCACGCTGCTCCAACTATAGCACCCGTGATAGCCATCACAAGCGTCGATAGAAGTCCATTAAAACCCAAGTTTATGACTGTGAATATATTTAGAAGAATTCCGACTATGCCTCCAAAGATAGCTCCTGCTATTGCGCCTCCTTTGAAAGCCTGACCAACATTAACGCCAGTGAGCCCTTCTTTGCCAGGCCTGATAACAAGTCCAGCAAGCGCTCCGAGAAATGCACCGATGCCTATGATTATAATGCTGCTAGCTAACGCCATTTTCCTCTTTTATCTGCATATAAAGAAGTTTTTTGATATATAAAAGTTGCGATATCTCAACTTTTATTGAGATTTAATTAGATTTAAAAATTGCGCTTTATTATATAATCATGGGAGATGATTATATTTGCTCTTCAGATAGGAAGAGCAAAAAACAGCTGAAAAAAAAGAGAGGATTTAACAGGTATAAAAAGGGCGGGCATGAAAGGGGCATGAAAATAATCTAAGATGAACCTCGCGCTTATATCAGATATTGTCTTATGTTCTATAGCTCTGCTCTGGCTCGTATATGCCTCTATATCTGACCTGAAAAAAAGAGAGGTAGAGAATTGGATCCCTTTATCAATGATGTTCATAGCATTGATTATCAGGGGCATAGTGAGCATTATTCTGGGACAGAGCATCTTGATAGTTTTGGGTCTGATTGTATTATTCATCTTGTTTTTTTATCTATTTGTCAAGGAGAAACCTATTTGGATGCAGATAATCGGGTCTTTGGTCTTAATCGCTGCAGGAATCTTATATAATTCTCTTTCTTCTGGCCCTGTCTATCTTTCGACAGGGTTCATCGCATTGGGGATTTTCTTTATAGCTTCATTGATATTATATTATGGGCGAGTATTTGGGGGAGCTGATGCCAAACTTTTGATGGCCCTTGCTTTCATTTTCGCAACAACACCAAGTTTCTTGAACTTCTCGTATTTCTTGCCTGTTGACTTTTTCGGAGTATCTTTGTGCAGAACAAGTTTTCTCATGGATTTTATAACAAACAGCCTCATCATAAGTCTGTTCTATGGGCTGATATTCTCAGGCATAGTGGCTTTGAGAAATAAGAAGAGATTCTCAAATAAGTTCAAGGAAGTCAATTCAAAACTTAAGTGGTTCAAGATAATCTTCTTGATTTTCGGGGCTTTTATTTTGATTCTAGGTATTTTCCAGAAGATTCTGATAATTCCAGCTATTCTTCTTCTTATTTTGCCGTGGTTCTATGCTTTCATAAGGAGCGTTGAGCAAGGAGTCCTTATATCTTATAAGTCTTGGGATGAGTTGCAAGAAGGAGACTGGCTTCTTGAGCAAGTCAGGATAAATGATAAGAGATTGAAGCCAAGTGCAGATGGATTGTCTAAAGAAGATATCTTGTTGATAAAGAGAGCAGGCAAGAAAGTCTTGATAAGAGACGGAATAGCCTATGTCCCTGTCTTCTTATTATCGATAATCGCGAGCCTGTTATTCGGGAACTTGTTCTTGAGATTTCTTATGCTGATTGTTTAAAGTTTAGGCTGCTGATGTAGCTGACCTAAAGTGTTCTAGAATTGGTCTGAGGTCTCCGCCAGAAACTATCCTCTGCTCTGGTCCTGCTTCTAAATTCACGCCTGTAAAAAGTGTGTCCAATCTTAAAAGAGAATATCTTGATGAAGGAAGTAGTAATCTTGCTGCAGCATGGTGTTCTGGGCAGGGTGTTGCATCCACAAAAAAGACGCGCGTTCCAATATCTGTCCCTCTTCTTTTAGCTGGCTCTAAAATCGCGGCAGATACTCTATGAGCGAGTTCTTGAGGATTCCCTGCGCAGCTTCTAAGCTCCGTAGTCATATAGAGGTCAATGAAATAAATATCAAAAGGCGGATTAGCTGATTCAATACTTTCTCTTGCTTCTTGGAGAGTTCCGAGGACTGTTGTGTCATAACCTGATTGGGCTGCAAGTCTTTTTGCAAGCAAACCAGTGGTTTCTTCCCCTACATATAGCATTCTTGGCATAAAAATACACTGATAGGGGGTTTATAAGGATTATTGTAAGGAATTTGTGTTGTGTTATCCAGAAATAAGTTCCTCTCGATAACACAGATAAGTTCTTCTGAACAAGAAGAACTTATGAAAAAACTAAATCAAAAGAAAATAAAATGGATAGTCAAAGAAGGAGAGAAGAGGAATATGGGATTCTACACCATTGCCAAGATACAAGACATAAGTCCAAGATGGGCAAGAAAAGTACATGAGAAATACAAAGACTGCAAAGAACCAAGACTTTTGGCTTGCGGAAGAAAGCCAAGAGAGATAAGCGATGAAGAAAAAAAGATTGTTGTGAAGACATACAAAGAGATAAGAGCTGGAGCAACAATGATTGAGCAATTCCCCGACGAGAAAGGAATTCACATCAATCATAACAGAATTCATAGGATCCTGTTGGAAGAGAGCTTAGCTAAGCATGAACCGAAGAAAAAGAATCGAAGAAAATGGGTTCGATACGAAAGAAAACATAGCAACAGTTTATGGCATGGAGATTGGTTTGAGTTCAGAGGAAAGAAAGCCTTACTTATCATAGATGATGCCTCGAGGTTCATGGTGCATTGCCAGATTTATAGGCAAGCAACAATGGAAAGCACTTGCAAGGGCTTTCTTGAAAGCTTGAAGCATGGAAAGCCTAAGCAGTTTATGACGGATCATGGCTCGAACTTTGTAAGTAATGAGCAAGATGGCAAGAAATTCAGTGAAAGCATTTTCACTGAATTGTTAAGTGGTTATGGCATACAACATATCAAGGCTCGTGTTAAGCATCCTCAGAGCAATGGCAAGGCTGAAAGAGCGGTAGCGACGATGAAAAGATTGTGGCTCGAACTTGGGAGTTTGGAAAAAGCTGTCGAGCATTACAATTATAAAAGACCGCATAGAAGCTTGACAAATGGAAAACTAAGAACTCCGTATCAAGCTTTTCTTGAGAAGTCAAGAAAAGCATAATTATTTAAGAATAAAATGACTAACATAAATCAGCGAGAGGACACTAAAGGCGGACAACACAGTTATTTTACGCAGTTTTTTATAGGGAGATATTTCATTATCACGAAAGGATTGCTTGATTGCTCGATGACCCAGGCCCGGCCTGATTGGATTGCTGATTTTAAATATGCGCATTTGTCATTTGAAGCCTTGAGATTCAGGGCATCGTAGACATTTATTGTAAGCCACATATCGTAAGCTTGATTTGAGAATTGAGAGACTTGTCCTCCAGATCCTATGAAATAGGTGTATCCTAGATATAAACTATTATCATCGTGAAACTGCATCCTGATTTTTGGGTCTTTTATGCTCATGACTTGAGAAAAACTTTGCATTATTGATTGTAGTTCTGATGTCGAGATTGTAGGATAGACTGGTGCAGGGGGAGCTGGTTTTTGAGTTTGTGGTTGGGGTTGTGGTTGGGGCGTCGGTTGTGGGTTTGATGCTGGAGAGGATGTTGGGGGAGGGCTTGAAGCTGGTTGTTGGGTCTGAGAAGATGGATTAGAATTCTGGTTCTGTGATGTCTGCGCTTGATTTTGTGTGTCTGTCTTTTTATTAAAAGTGAGACTAAAAGTAACAGCTGCCAGAATCAAGATGATTAGGATGGCGATTATTATGACTCTTGGCTTTATTTTTGGAGGCTTTTTATAATCGTGTTTGAGAACATGACTGATCATGGCATCCTCCTGCCTGTGTGTTTCATTATCCTTTCGACTTCGCTCTCGATATGCGCCTTCTTCTTTTTTTCATATTTTTCCTGCTCTTCTTTTATTCCTTTGACGACCTCTGCTTGAGAGACTTTCTTTATCTTATCTGCAAGCTCTTTCAATTTCTTCTCATCAGATTTCTTATGCTCCCAATCAAAAGCAATGTTATCTGCTTCGTATCTTGGAATCATATTTATCACGAAGTGCTGGATCCTCTGCCCAGCTAATTGTCCTTGGGGGATGTAGATGCTAAGAGCTTTAGCATCTAAGACCTTTATCATTATCGGAGAGAGTGTCTTTACAAAATAGAACAGTTTATTAAGAAGTTGTTCAGGAACCTCCTGGATGAATTGATAGTGTTGTTTTGGGAGAACTAAAAGATGTCCTTTTGAAGCAGGCATTATCTCCATTATAGCTATAATCTCTTGGTCTTCGTAGACTTTTATAGAAGGAATCTTCCCAGAGATTATCTCGCAGAAAATACATTTTTGCCCTTGTTGCTGAGATTTTATGAACTCTTCTAGTTCTTCAGGACCTGCTTCTTCGATTTCCTCTTTAAGGCCTTCTGCCTGCTCTTTTGGAAGTTTTTCTATCTGAGCAAGGAGCTGTTTTTTAATCTGTTTCGCTTGTTCCTCTGTAAGCGCCATTTTATTATATCTTGTCTGTATTCTTGGTTTTAAATATCTTTTTGATGTTGTTTATGTTTGTTTCAGAAAGGTTTATAAAATGTTGAAACTGTTATATTAAATAAAAGAGGATGCAAGATGGCAAAAAAGAAAAAAGTTGTTAAGAGCGTTAAGAGTGCTCAAGCTCCATCAAGCAGCGGGAAGAAAGACAAGAATTGGTTGACTGCCCTGTTGCTATCGATTTTTCTAGGATATCTTGGTGTTGACAGGTTCTATATGGGCTATGTCGGCACAGGAATCTTGAAACTGCTTGTTTCGATAGTTACTATAGGCACTTGTGCTTGGATATGGTGGATAATCGATATAATCTTAATAGCTGTCAAGAGTCCAGCATTCAAAGGGATAAATTGGACACAGTAAACTCATAGCAACTTATAAAAGAGGATGAGAAAGATGAAATCAGAAAAAAGAGGAGCATTCGAGATGAGTATAACGACTATAGTCATACTCGTCATAGCCATGACCTTGCTAGTTCTTGGATTAGTGTTTGTAAGGCAGATTTTCGGAACTGCAACAAAAAGCGTCGATACTATCGATGATCAGACCCAGAATGAGCTCATGAATTTATTTGGAGAGAGTGGAAGTGATATAATTGTTAAGCTGGGTTCGCAGCAGACAGCTAAAGTTAAACAAGGAACAGAGAACTTTGGTTTCATGTTCGCTGTCTCTCCAGAGGACCCTAGCATTGTGAATTCATGCAAGTATAGCCTAGAAAAAGGAACTGGAGATTGTAAAAATCCAGATCCAGCGAAGTGGTTTGTCGGAGGAAAGCTTCCTAGCGGAGCAAGTTTCAATAAGATTTCTGAGGGAGTTGCTTCTGCACTTGTCAAGCTCAGTGTTCCAAGCAACCAAGCACCATGCCAGCAACTATTCAATATAAAAGTAACTTGTGGCTCATGGACTGCCCAAGATTTCTTCAATATTGATGTGATAAAGAAGGGCTTCATCTAAATTTTAACTTTGTAAGTGTTTTCTCTTCTTAGATATCTTACAGCACTCTGCATAAGCAGACAACGTTGTGCTGCGCATTTACTTAAAGATGCCATCATATAAGTCTTATTATTATAGGTATAACAAGAAATTTATAAATGCTAAATGCTTTCTCAATAGGATAAAATGGTGATCAAG
>CAZKFK010000017.1:0-10947 GCA_964552095.1 Candidatus Woesearchaeota archaeon
CTAGATTATAGTTTATATCATAAAAAACTCGCACATGAGTTTTTGTGATGCCAAAAACAGGTCTTCTGTTTTTTAGCATAATATATAATACTATTATAATAGACTATATATGAAAAAAGGAAAATGAACAAGAAAATTCAATTTGCATTTGCATTATTCTTAGTATTTGCCCTATCATTGTTTTCCCTTGCTCTTGTCAGGGCAGACTTCACAATCCAATCTCAATTAGAAACGAACACAGTATGCCCATCAAGCACAATAATCATAACTGAGCTGGTGTCAAGTGACCAAGATGCAAGCTTTTCATTAACTACTTCTGGTTCTGCTTCACAATTCACAACAGCTGTCCCGCAAGGGTTCTTCTTGAATAAAGGTCAGACACAATCAGTTTTCCTTTATATCACTCCTCCTTCAAAAACAGCTCCAGGAGTCTATAATATCATACTTCAAATATCAAGTCAAGGGATAACTAAGACAGTCTCGCATTCAATAATCGTTGAGAACTGCCATAAGACTGTCATGATAGTGACTCCATCTTCACAGAGCTCATGCACCTGTGAGCAGAAGCAAGTCTATATCCAGATATCAAATCAAGGAAAGTACTTAGAGAACTATGTCCTGAGTGCCCAGGGTCCTCTGGCTCAATGGATTAAGTTTTCAGGAACATCTTTTTCAATGCCCCCAAATTCGACACGAGAGGCAATAGCATATATCAATACTCCCTGTAATGTCGTAGGAAACTATGATACTGTTTTCAAGGTCGCATCAAGCTCAAAATACGCCCAAGCTGAAACAACCTCGAGCCTCTCTCTGATAACATGCTATGACTATTCCTTAAGCACTGAAAAGACATTCTATGACATATGCGAGACCCAGACCCAAGTCATTCCAATCACATTGAAGAACCTTGGAACAACTGAAAATACATATACTCTAAAACTAGGAAGCCCGTCCTGGATGGCTCTGGATCAGAAAAGCATAAAACTATCGACAAACCAAGAGAAAGTCTTTAACTTGAATGCCCAACCGCCTGCAAATACTCAGGGGAATTTCACAGCATATATTGAAGTGACATCTGAAAAAGGCTCAGTCATAAAGACTCTTGAGATAAACTTCAACATAGGCTCTTGCTACGGCTCTACAATTGATATTGATAAAAAAGATGATAGGGTCTGCAATACTCTATCTAATAGCTATCAAATCACAGTCACAAACACAGGAAAACTCTCAAAAGAATTTGACTTAGTCATAGAGGGTCCTGCTTGGGCAACCCTAGATAAAAGTCATTTCTCCATAAACACCGGAGAAAAAGCTACAGCCTTATTGACAGTGAGTCCACCGCAAGACACGCAGTCATCAAATTATATAATAACTATTAAATCAATAGACTCCATAAGCAAGAAAGAATCAAAGACCTCTTTGAACCTAACAACCCTAACAACAGAAAACTGCTATCAACCCTCTATAACGAGCGAGAAAGATACTATATCTGTCGCCCAGGATAGTGCAGCGACACTCCTTATCTCAATAGAGAATAAAGGGCTTCAACAAGCCAACTATGTCATAGAAGTATCTGGAACAGCCTCAGGATTCTCACAGATAAATCCTGCAGCAATCTCCTTAGATTCAAAGAAGACCCAATCTCTTTACTTGTACTTAGCTCCATCAATTGACACACCAGTAGGGGGCTATCAAATCACAGTATCCTCTAGATTGAAAGATTCAACACTTGTAGCCAAGAAGACAATAAAAGTCACTGTCGTAAAAGGAGAGGAGATAATCATAGAACCAACTAATTTCACGAATGAGACCAAGGAAGGCAATGAAACCCAGCCTATCGTGGGCCAAGAGAGCGGTTGGACCAGGTTCTGGAAAGCAATTGGAAATTTCTTCAAAAAACTATTTACAGCCGAGGTGACTCCTGCGATAAACGAGACAAGCTCAGAGAACACAGCCCCAGAACTTGTACAGAACTTCTCGAACATAGAGATAGTCCAAGGGGATTCTTACAGCATAGACCTTGCCCCACATTTCAAGGATAAAGAGAAGAATGCCCTGCAATTCATAACAGTCAAGCCCCTTAACATATCTGTTTTGATTAGAGGTTCTATTATGCAGTTGACTCCCCAAGCTGATTTTGTCGGCATAAGGAGCATAACCTTCTATGCCACTGATGGCGAGAAGATGACTGCAAGCAACACCATAAACATAACAGTAGTCCCAAGCTCTGAAGAAGTCACGCCAGAGGAAGAGGCAACAGAACCAACAAGTCAGGAGAGTACAGAAAATGTCACGCAGAACATAACATGCAGCGATTTATACTGGTTCGACTCGAACTCAAGTGAATGCGGACAAAAAGAATTCTGCGGAACCTATATGTACCTGGGTCTTCATACTTTTGATACACTTGATGAATGCGAAGAGAACTTTCCTCAAGAGAGCCTTCCTCAGCCAGAGGAAAATGAAACAGAAGAGAATGAAACACTGAATATAACAAACCAGACTTCTCAGATAGCAATAAACACCTCCTGCCAGAATGCTACAACATGCGCTATGAATGTGTCAACAAATGCTTCTGCTCAAACTCCACAAGGTTCAACGCCAGTCAAATCAAACTTCTGGAAAGACTATCAATCTTACATCTTGCTTGCTATCTTGATTGCGATAATCATAATACTAGTAGTGACTGGCCTGGGCAAAAAGATCCTGAGCTTCTTCGAAGAAGAGCCAGCAAAGAAGTGATTTTCTATTCTTTAGATGTAAGTGTTAATTCTTAATCATCTTTTATCAAAAAAAAAGAAGCGCATTATCACTAATTAAAGCGCATAATATCCCCTATTACTTCTTTATCTTTATTTTATATTTTACACTTTCAAAGAGAAAACTCTAGTTATCCCCTCTTGCATTGATGTTCCATAAAGGACATCTGCATTGCTGATGACAGCGTCGTTATGGCTTATCATAAGATACTGGGAGTTCTTGATATTGTCTTTGATTAATTTTGCCAGGATTTCGCTATTGACTTTATCAAGAGCAGCATCTATCTCATCAAAGATATAGAAGCCATAGGGCTTGTATCTTTGGATAGCGAAAATCAAAGCCAAAGCAATGATGACTTTCTCTCCTCCTGAAAGCAGGTCAGAATCCTGATACTTGCCTTTGGCTAACTTGATAAGGATATTCAGGCCTCCTGCAAAAGGGTCTTCTTCATTCTCAAGCTCAAGGAAAGCCGTGCCCTTCTTGCTCAGAAGCCCATAGTTGTTGCTGAATGTGTCATTTATTGCTGTCAGGGTCTGCATAAATGATTTTTTCTTTTTCTTGTCAATTTCAGCGATTATCTTCAAGATTTCAGCTTTCTCTTCTTCAAGCTTAAGGACTCTTGTGTTTATTTCTTCATACTCTACCCTAATTTTTTCATATACTTCCAAAGCTCTTAGATTTACAGGCCCCATTTCCTTGAAATCAGCTTCATATCTCTCTAATCTATGTATAAGCTCATTCATGCTCTGCTGTAAAATCTCAACCCCTTCAAATTCTTTCAGCTCTATCTCCGAAGTCGATAGAGCAGCGTCAACCCTAGCTTTATTTATCTTGATTTCATTTACCTCTGATTCAATCAGCGTCTTATTCATCTGCCTCTCATTAATCTCTATCTCAAATCTATGCGATTCTTGTTGGAGCCTTTGCTTCTCCTCAAAAGATTTCTTGAACTTCTTTTCAATAGCTTCTTGCTCCTGCTCCTTCTTCCTTAGATCAGAAGCCTTATTATCCAAGTCCTTTGATATTTCTTTTAGCTTTATCTCGAGCTCCAATCTCTCTTTCTTGGCCTGTTTTATATTTTTCTCAGCCTGCTCAATATTCCTTCTTTTCATCTCAGCCTCAAGTCCTAAATCGCGCTCAATATACTCAAAAGGCTTCTTCAGCTTGATTTCCATAAGCTCTTCCTTGAGCTTTTCGAACTTACTAGAGAATTCTGATGCCTTGTTCATCAAATCCTGATAATTAGGCATGTCTTTCTTTATTGAGCCTATCTCCTCTCCCAATCCAGAGATTTCTGCCTCAAGCCCTGAAACAGAACTCTTAAGTTTTTCAAGCTCCTCTCTTCTCATATTCATCTCTCTCTCTATCAAAAAGAACTTCTCAAGCTCAACCTGCCTCTCTATGAAATTCTGTATGCTCTTCGAGATTTTCTCTATCTCATTCTCAATATCTCGCTTATTTTTATTTCTGTTCTCGAGCTCTTTTTCAATTCCTTGAATGATTTCTTTTATTCTCTTGACAAGCTGATTCTTATACTCCGCACTTACAGCTTGTTTGCATTTAGGGCACTGGCTTAATTTCAATATCTCTTCAATATACCTTTTCTCTATGTCTTTTTTTGTTAATAACTGAGTAATCTCTCTCTCAATCTCTCTGAGTTTTTGATGATTTGAGGCCAAGAACCTTTGATGTTCTTCTTTCTTGCCCCTTATCTCATCATGGTCTCCCGTCTTTATCTTTGGGCCATTACTTATCTCTTGTTCAACTATCTTTATCCTATTTCTTAGGATTGCAAGCTGCTTTTCTTTGTCCTCAAGAAGTGCTTGTTTTCGTGTGACCTCGATTTTATGCAGCTGATATCTCTCTTTCTTTATCTCAATATCCTCTATTTTCTTCTTTATCTCCTCTATCTGCTCATTCACATGTAGATACCTCGCTTTTTCGCTTCCAGATACCCTTATGCTGGCTTTATTTTCAATCTCTTTTATCTCTTCTTTTAATCTTGAAATTTCCTCGACGCTGCTCGCGTCTTTTCTCTCTAAAGAATCAAGCTGCTCTTTCATATTCTCTTTTTTCATGCTGAGCTTTGCGACTTCGGTCTTCAATTCAAGAACTGAATTCCTGAGATTATTCTGCTCAACACCTGTTTTCTTTTCAATCTCTTCCTCAATCTCTAGGACTTTAGAGCTATTTTGCTGGACTTTTCTTCTTGTCTCATCAATATTATTTTTTAGTTTTTCAATTGATTTTTCCTTGCCTTCTATTTCTTTATTCAAGCCAGATATTTCCTTCCTAATATCTTGAATTTTCTTGGAGATGATAGAAGCTTTGCACTTCCTTATGTCATTCTTCAAGTTCTCATACTTCAAAGCCTGCTCTCTTTCTTTCTCAAGATTATTTAGATATGCTCTTCTTTCATTTAGAATGGTTCGGACTTCTTTTAATTGTGCTTCTGTCTTCTCAAGTTCTCTCAAAGATTTCTCTTTTCTCACTTCATATATTGATATACCGGCAATCTCCTCGATTATCTGCCTTTTCTCATCTGGTGGCATTCTGATGATAGAATCTATCTGGCCCTGCATTATGATATTGAAACCCTCAGGGTCTATATTGGCTTGTCCAAGAAGTTCAAGGATCTCTTGTCTTGTCTTTGTCTCTTCTCCAATCTTATATATGCTATTTCCATTCCTTTTGACTATTCTTGAAATCTCAATCTCTTGATTTGGAAGAGGAAATTCCTTATTTGCGTTATCAAAGACAATGCTTACTTTGGCGAACTGAGCAGGCTTGCCCTCCTTGCCTCCATGATAAATCAATTTCGAAGCTCTTGAGGCTCTCATGCTCTTTATGCTCAGCCTTCCAAGAACAAAACATATAGAATCAGGGATATTGCTGTTGTGAACAAAGATATTATTTGCAATAAAATTATGATTATTTTCAATTGTGAGATCGTAAACATACTCTTCCTTTGGCAACTTTTCAATGGAGGCAATCTCATCCCAGAAGATATCAGAATATGCTAGGTTTTTCAGAAGATTCATCAATAATTGTATCCTTACAAATCTCATTGTAAATGTTTCTTTTATCAAATTATAGAACTTCACTAGGTTTTGTGGTCTTGGCTTAAACTTTTCTGTTGCCCAGTAAGTTGCGATTACCTGTCCACTTAATCCAATCTCTCTAGTTGCCTGCATCCCAGATAGATTTAGTTGATTTAAGCAATTAATAAGGTATGCGGGGTTTTTCTCTAACTTTTCATATGTTTCAGTAAGGACCTCTAATTTTTCTTGAAATAATTCAATTATTTTAGCGACCATTGCTCTTGATGGCGAGCATCTGTTTCCACAATAAGCTAATAATGCAGGATAATCCTTTTTTAGAGGTTTTATCTTTATTCCCAAAAGTTTGCAAAGTTCTTTTATATAAAGGTTAGTTTCTTTTGGCAATAAATCCGTGTTAGGATTTTGTTCTACAATTTTTGAAGTATGGGCCATTAAATTAAGTCTTTTATGTTCAACTTTTAGGGAGATACGCTCTTCAAATTTTTTCAAATTTTCTTGCCCATAAATATAAAGATAGTAATAGTCTCTTTTTATCTTATCAAGGGTATTTATCGCACAGCATGCTCTTAATTTTATTTTAGATAAAATACCAAATCTTAGCAATAATCCCTGGATTTGTTTGGCAAGTTCTTTATTTTTCGTGCAAAACTCAATTATCGAGATGTCCTTTCTCACGCTCCCATCAGTATCAAATAATCCTTGAAGAAGATGTGCTATGCCCTCATTATCTGATTCAAGCAATTTCACGGGTATTTTTTTTCTTTCAGAGGTTATTGAATTTGCATACTCTTTATAGAACAATTCTCTGATTTTTTTTACAAAGAATTTATCTCGGACATAAATCCTATTGACTCCTTTGTCCAGCCTCTCTCTAAAGTCTACTTTAAAAAATTCCGTTAATATCTTTTTATAGTCCTCAATCAGTTCCGGGTCATTGTTGACGAATTCTATTCTGTCCTTGGCAATGTACCCGTCTCCGACTACATATCCTATAAACCGCATCAATTCTTGTGGAAATTTTTCTGTTTCAATCAGATTGATTCTTCTTGGAGTTGCGATGATACTATCTTTTTTTAAATCCCTTATCAAACTGCTCTTTATTTCTCCTTTATCAAAGATTATTATCGGGTGGCACCCGGTTGCTTTTACTTCTTTTCCACTTCTTGTCTTGATTTTGTAAAGAATGTCCCCTTCTCTTTTTATAAATTTAGAAATTGTTTTCTCTTCTATTTTCATGCTTTCTTTGTTCAAGGAAAGAATTCTAATGTCCTTATTTCCTTCACTATAGATTCCATCATCTAGCTCTTTAGTGTCTGAATTACTTATTTGTGCCTCTACAAGTTTTCCAATCTTAATTTCTTGTCCATTTGATAGCGTTACTAAAGTATCATAATGGCATGATTTTCCAGAGCCATTTGCTCCAGCTATGCAATTCAAGCCTCTATCAAAGAGGATTTCTGTGGGCTTGGCAAATGACTTGAATCCATGCAAAGTCAGCTTTTTAATGTGTGTCATAGGGCATCCTTCTTGCTCTTTTTTCAGATTATTTAATTATCCTTGAGTCTTGAGGATTATTTAAACTTTATTTAGCTCTAGAATATAGAATAAAGTTTAAATTTATATATATCGGGGGCATAGAATTTTATGAAAATAGGTGAGTTTTTCAAGAAGGTCTGGGCAAATAAAATAGCCAGAGTTGTCCTTTCTATCCTGATTGTGGTCATTACATACATGGCGAGGATACTTCGGCATTTATGCCGAATGAGGAATCGCCATCCTCCAAATTTATAATTGTTAAGCAAGCTCTTATTAACATTTTATCTCAATACGCTTTGTTTAGCATTAATGCGTTTCTTTTTACATACAGATACCTCGGGCTTTAGCCCGAGGAGCGTCATTTTTGGATATATCCTCTTGACACTGACTTTTTTTCTTAATTTTTTGGTTCAAGAGGGTCTTAATCGAGTGTTGGGGCTTTTTATAGAGATGGGCCCAGATTCAATATCAGATTTTAGATGGATTCCTCCATTGATGCACATCTTCTTTCTTGTATTGATTGCAATTATATCTTATTTTATCTTCAAATCAAAGTTAAAGACAATCTATAAAGCCACTTATTTAGTTGTCCCTGTCGCAGTCTTCTTAGTGACACTTGGAATTCTTCTATATCAACAACCCCCTGTCTTATATCCTCTTGGTTTTGTGCTCTGTCTTGGGGTTTTATATTTTTTCTATAGAAAAAGATTGCCCTGGCTCTACTATTTCTCTTTTATCTTTATCTCGCTTGCATTAACAGTGTTCACTTTGCTTGGCGGAGAACTCTAAAATGATTAGAATTATCCTGCTACGATAGTATGCGCAATTTAGGTTGTTGGCCTAATCGATAGATTTAATAATTACCTCTTTTTTATCAATTAAGGTGAAGTTTTATGGCAAAAGTTATAGTGTTGTGCGAAAAATATTTTCAGGATTTGGAATTATTATATCCTGTGTACAGGTTGCGTGAAGCTGGCCACAAAGTGACGATTGTTGGAGTTGAAAAAGTCCAATACAGTGGAAAACATGGTTATCCGATTCAAGCAGATACATCCGTTGATAAGATTTCTTCAAAAGACTTTGATGCAATTGTAATACCTGGAGGGTGGGCTCCTGATTACCTTAGAAGGAACAAGAAAATATTGCGGCTGGTCGAAGAAATGAACCAGCAGAAAAAACCAATAGCCGCAATTTGTCACGCTGGCTGGGTTCTTATCAGCGCAAATATTCTGAAAGGCAGGACAGCAACCGGGTTTATTGCAATAAGAGACGATATCGTTAATGCAGGCGCAAATTATCTTGATAAGGAAGTTGTGGTAGATGGTAATTTAATAACTTCAAGGACACCAGATGACCTTCCAGCTTTCATGATAGAATTACTTAAGAAATTAAAATAAGTTAAGCAAAAACAGCAACTTTTATCAGATTGCAAACCTCAATAGCGCCCCGACTCCCCCGAGATTCTTGAACTGCAAGCCTTCATTGGTTTCGTCAGAGACATAAAAAACTTCTGAAGAAATTGATTCAGCCATTGCCTCAAGTTCCTTTGTCAGAGCTTTATCTAATCTATTATATAAAATAAGTTTCTGCACAGCTCCATTCTCCAAAGCTCTTTTGACATCCTTGAGCTCATAAGCTGCTTTGCTTGGATTTCTTCCAAGTGTTTCAAAGAACTCTTTCAATATCTTCTTTTCCTTGACAATCGATTCAGAAGCAATATCCTCTTGAGCGAGTTCCACAAGATAATCAAGGCCCTGTTCATCTGTATAGCTTACATCTTTTATAGCTATGATTTTTCTCTTTAAATCGACTGCAATCTGCCCATCTTTGATGAAATCTTCCTTAGTCGGTCCAGGTCCTCCGACAATTATCCCTTTTAATCTAGGCAAGTTCGCGAAAGTCTCTTTCAATGAATCAGCAATTCTTCTATAGAATTCTTTTGCCATCTCCTCTGTCAGTCTGTCAAATCTTGCTGCACTCTGTCCTCCTGTCTTGAACTTTCCAGGAACGCCTGAAGTCAATCTTTTTAATACAGTCACTGCTTTGCCCTCTAGCAATCCGATTGTGGCCTCTCTTCTATCCATCACTATAAGTCCATAAACATCTGTAGCTTTCAGCATCTCCTTTAAGGGTTCAAGGACAAAAGTCTGGTCGCATCTGTAGAACCTGGTCCTTAAGGGAGTCGGCGGTTCAATAGCCCAAATCTTGAGGTCTGGCTGCCCCTCTTTCTTTGAGATATTCCCACAGAATATCGCAAGTCCATGTTCTGGTATCTGCTTATAGAGTTTAAGATGTCTTATGATTCTTTCAAGAGCATCAATGACATTGGTCCTTGTTGTCTTGCTCTTTATGTTCTGAGCCGTGCTCTGCTCTGAAACAAGCTGATTAGCGACTTGATTTATATTCGAGCCCTGCGGAGCATACACTGTGATAAGTTCAGTATGTCTCCCTCTGTACTGTTCAAGTTCTTCTATAAGGTCCATCAATTGCGCTTTTTGTTTTTCTTCCATGTTATCTTATTTTTCTTATGATTTTATAATTTAGGACTGTTTAAAAATTTAAGCAAAACCAGTTATCTCTTGATTAGATGTACAATCAAAAGGATGACTCCAGATACATTTGCGACATCTGCAAGATTGAATGTAAGGCCTTTTATCCCAAGAAAAGGCACCGGGATATAGTCTATCACATGTCCAAGGAAGACCCTATCTATAAGATTTGATAGGGTTCCTGCGAATATCAGGATGAGAGCTATCATAAGCAAGAAGCCTTTATGATGTTTGAAATAGAAGAATCCCACAACAAGAAGTATGATGATTGAAACCACGATCAATAAGATTTTTGTCCATCCCAATCCAGATAATAATGAGAATGCTGCGCCTGTATTCACAGTGTATTTCAAAAAAGATATTGAGCCTGCTTTTGCAAAATATTTCAAGACATGGTCCACAATGATGACAATGGCTGTCAGCAAAAGCAAAAATTTTATTTTTCCCATTTTTATGTTAAACCATTTACAAGAGTGCTGCCAACTAATAGATGCCGAGCTTGTCCTCAACTTTTCTCAACTTCCTTTCCATCTCCTCTAGTCTGTCTGAGACATACTCTAACTTCCTATGCAATCTCTCAAGTCTTTCAATGTTTGATGATGCAGAATCAGAAAAAGAGCTCGAACCATAGCTTGAATCTGGATTCGATGTCGATGAAGAACTTGATGAGCCAGGTTCCCATCCATAGGGAGATGATTTTGGCCTGTCCTCTTCTATCGATGAACTTGGTTCTGCAGCGCCTGCCATTGCTCCAAGAAATCCTAGTGCGCTTGCACTCTCTGAACTCGCAGCGCCAGTCACATCTGCCGGAGCTCCAGCAGGTCCGAGTATGAATTCTTTCTTCGGCTCGACCCAGGGCTCTTCAGGACCCCATACTATCTCTCTTGCTCCTCTTTTTTTGAATTTCATAAAAAATCAAGGTATCTCTATTTTTTAAATATTCTCTTTATGGGTATTGTTAAGCCAACGGGTGATAAATTGATAAAAAATAGAATTATATCGTCGGAAAACAAGATATCTATAATAAAAATATAGAAATA
>CAZKFK010000018.1:0-10844 GCA_964552095.1 Candidatus Woesearchaeota archaeon
AGAAGAACTTCTTCAGAAGAACCCAGATGCAAAAGACATCAAGCTCATTATCTAAGCCTTTCTTAATCATAAAAAATGTCAAATGAAATAATAATTGATGCACAAGGAGCAGTAGCTGGAAGATTATCAGGATTTGCCGCGAAGAGAGCCTTGCAAGGCAACAGAATAATAGTTGTGAATTCAGAGAAAGCAAGGATAATCGGAAGAAAGAATATAATCCTCGCAGACTATATAAAAAGACGAGCTCTTGGAAAAGGAGCACAAAAAGGGCCTCACTTTCCCTATAAGCCAGATATGATCCTAAGGAGGATGATTAGAGGAATGCTGCCCTGGAAAAGAACAACTGGCAGAGAGAAGTACAGAGAAATAAAATGCTTCATCAGCATCCCTTCAGAGTATCAAAGCAAGATGGGCAATGCCATCAAGTTTGAAGAGAAAAAGGCTTTAAACTATCTTACTCTTGAAGAACTATCAAGATTGATAAAACACAGCAAACAATAAACAAAATAAATTGCATAAAAGATATAATCGATAATAAAGTAAAATCTAAATAAAGGATTTTGGTGTTCCTCAGAACACAACGTTGCAAAATCCAAATAGCTAAAAACCATACAGATAAAAAATGGCAAAAAAAACATCAAAATTCGTCGATAAGAAGCAGAAGATCATGACTCTTGCCGGAAAAAGGAAAACAGCAATAGCAAAAGCGACTATCCAAGAAGGAGAGGGAAAAGTAACAATCAACAACAAGCTTCTTAACTCATTCAATTCTTTTCAACAACTCTCACTTAAGGAGCCATTAGTTCTTGCTGAGAGCATAGTCGGTGATGGATTAAGGTCAATCAAGATTGAGATAATTGTCCATGGCGGCGGCTCCGAGAGCCAGATTGAAGCTTCTAGGCTCGCTTTAGCAAGAGCCCTAGTTGCATGGTTCAAAGACTCGAACTTAAAAAACAAGTTCTTGAAGTACGATAGGATGTTGCTTGTTGCAGACACTCGAAGAAAAGAGATGAGAAAGCCGAATGATTCTAAAGCTAGAGCAGCCAGGCAGAAGTCATATAGATAATTTTATATTCTCTATTTGCATGTCCTAATTATGAAACCAAGGATAATCCATTCTTCAAGCATAAAGAAAAAAGATTTCGGAAGAAAAAAAGTTCAGGACATAATCAATCAAAAAGATTGGCCTTTTAGCATAGCAATAGTCGAGAAGACAGATAAGACGAAGATAGGATATGATAAAGAGAGCAATATAGTCTATTATGTTCTTAAGGGCAAGGGTATAAGCATAATAAATGGTCATAAATATGCTGTCAAGCAAGGCGATTTTATCATCTCGCCAAAAAAGACCAAGTACAAGAATTCTAAGGGTCTAACACTTTTAGCAATCTCTTCTCCAAGATTTGACCGCAAGAAGCGAGTTTATGTCGAATAATACTTATTCATACCTCAGCGCGTCCACAGGCTTCAGCTTAGAAGCCTGCAAAGCAGGCAAGGCTCCTGATGCACAGCCGACTCCGAATGAGAATATTAATGCGCCAACAATGAGATACCAGGGGAAGTAGGCTTTTAGGAGATTAGACCCTAGGGCTTGGCCAGCAAAGAATGAAGCCCCTATTCCTAATAAGATTCCTAGAACCACTCCTATAACTCCTCCAATCATTCCAAGGATGCCTGATTCAATCAAGAACAATTTTAAGATATCTGAATTCCTCGCACCGACTGCTTTCATAATCCCAATCTCTCTAGTTCTCTCTAAAACAGCAGTATACATTGTATTCATAATCCCTATGCCTCCAACAACTAGTGATATGGCTGCAATCCCAATAAATACTGCTTGAATTATCCCAAAGATATTATTGAAAGTCTCTGCAAGCTGTTCAGCTGTCTGGACTCTGAAATCTTCCTCGCCCTCTTTTAATCCTCTATCCTTTCTCAATCTTGTCTTTGTTTCCTCTGCAACCTGGTCAACGTCCTCTCCTTCTTTTATTTGCACAGTTATCATATCATAAGAATCTTTTATTCCAAGAATCTCTTGAGCAGTATCTAAAGGCAAAACAACTGTGCCATCATCATAAGGATTTCCTATTTTCTTCAGAATTCCGACTATAATCACTTCTTGTTCTGCTTTGCCGATTTTTATCTTATCCCCGACTTCTAAAGGTTTCTTGAAATCTTTTAGATTAGCCAAGCCTGTTCCGATTACAGCTTTGTATTTATCTCCTGGTTTCAAGTCTCTTCCAACATCTATCTTATAGTTCTGTGCCTCATTTATCAGATTTTGAGTCTCAAAAGAGAACCCAGTTATATACTGATATGTCAAGATATCATCATGCTTGACTTGGTCTATTTTGAATATAGCTCCCCCGGCTCTTTTAACTCCCCTTATGCTCTCAATCAGCTTAAGGTCATGGTCAGTCAATTTAGAAGTCCCTGCGCTTGTTCCAGGAGCGCCCATCGCGACAGCTCCGGGCTGTATGAATATCTTATCCTTGCCAAGCTGGGAGAACTGCTGCGTCACAGCGACTTGCAATCCTTGTCCTATACTTATAAGAGCGACGACAGCAGCTATGCCGATAAAGATGCCGAGCATAGTGAGCCAGCTCCTTAATCTTCTTCTTCTAATGTTCTTGAAACCTAATTTAAAATAATCCAGAATCATTTTTATCCTTGCTGCAGCAACTTTCTCTTCTTCCTATTTCTTCTTACGATGAAGAAGACAATAACTGCGATTATAACAAGGACAATTAAAACAGCGAGCCAGGGGAATGAAGGAAGCAATCCAAGTCTCTGTGCTTCTTGAGCAGTGTATGCTTGTGCATTCAAGGTCTTGATTTCAGAATACTTCTTATTATTAGAATCTCTGTACTCTATGCTGACTTGTATCAGCGTATCTTTTTGTTTAGGTGTGATTGTGAATTCAGCAGAGCCATAGTCATCAGACTCTATTGTTCCAATATAATCTGAATCTGCGCCCTGGATTTCATAATTACTTTGTAAGATTTTCACTTCAACAAAGCTTACTTTTGCCAAGCCTTTGTTCAATATCTTGAGATCAAGTTTGCTTGGCATGCCCATGATCAAAGAATCTTTATCCAAGACCATATCAATAATTGGCTTTTCATAGACTTCTATTGAAACAAAATCCTCTCGACTATACTGCTGTCCGAATTCATCACCATAGCTTATCTGGACAGGGACTTTGTATACCATGATTTCTGCACTAGACAGAGCAATTAAATTGAATTGAGCCTCTTGCGTTTTTTCATTTCCCAGAGAGCTAATTTCTTGCTCTGTGACGCTTTCAGGAGCGAAAGGCAGGTTACTCAAGTCGAGCCTGACAATTATATCCCTTATCTCAGATTCAGCAGCATTTTTTAGAGTCATAATCAGTGTTATTTTTTCTCCAGGTGCAACACTAGTAGGGTTTGTTTTCACATCAGCAATCTCTAAGTAGATTTGATTCGGGGCAATCTGAACATCAAAATCATCTGAATAAGAAGTCCCATTTATAGAATATTTCAAGGTTATTTCTTCATTTCCATCTTTGGCATCATCTTGGATATAAGCGCTATATGCTAGAGTTTTAGTCTCTCCTGCCTGTAATGAAACTGTTTTTTCAGCCCCAGACCTTAGATCAATTGGATCATCAACATCAAGTATAAACTTTATGTCGCTGAGATTCGTGCCGGCATTAGAAACATAGAAGTTAAGAGTTATTTGATCTCCTGCGTGAACTGGAAATGGATTTTGTGAAAAAGTCACATCTAGGGGATTAGCTGAAACGAATCCAATTGCTATAATGATTGTGAATGCAAATACCGCGAGCAACATATGATTTTCCATTTTTTTGATTAAAATTTTATTCATTTTTTAGTGACTATGATTTTTAAAGCTTTCTGCCAGACACTCTAATCGCTTTTTTCTGGATATAGCATAAAGTGTCCCCCCGATGCTCGATACTTCTGCTCCTACAAGACCGCCCTCAAAAAAATAAGTTCCAATTTTTTTGCTCAAACCAGATTCGTCTTCTCTGTAGCATAATCTGGCCCCGACAATCATCGAAGTTATGCTCAGCGCATAGATGATGCCCGCGAAGAGGATGCGTCTTGAATAGTGGTTTTTCCAAAGGGCATTTAGATATTTCATTTTATCTTGCCATCTATGATGTGGATTATTTTTTTTGCGTGCTTGGCGACATGCATATCGTGTGTGACCATTATTACGGTTTTGCCTTTCTCATTCAATTCTTTCAAAAGCCCGATTATATCTTCTCCTGTCTTGCTATCTAAGTTTCCAGTAGGTTCATCTGCCAATATAACTTCAGGGTCATTCGCTAAAGCCCTTGCTATAGCGACTCTCTGTTGCTGCCCTCCTGAAAGTTCTCCTGGTTTATGCTCCAATCTGTCTCCAAGTTTCATTTGCCTGAGCAGATCTACTGCCCTTTTTTCTCTTTCTTCTGCGGAGATATTCTGGAACATCATCGGCATCATCACATTCTCCAAGGCAGATAGGGTCCCTATCAAATTGAATTGCTGAAAGATGAATCCTATTTTTTTCCCTCTAATCTGCGCAAGATCAGATTCAGAGAGATGGGCTATATTCCTATGTTCTAAGAAGATATCCCCCTGGTTTGGGATGTCTAAAACCCCTACAAGATTCATCAACGTGCTTTTTCCAGAGCCAGATGGGCCCATTATTGCGATGAAATCTCCCTTATTGATATCAATAGATGCATTGCAGACTGCAGTGACTCTTTCTTCTCCTAGTTTGTAGTCTTTGCAGACATTATTTAGTGTTAGTATTTTATCTTTCATTTTTTGATATAGCTGCATTAATACACTCAGAAAATCTGAGGTAGGTACACCTCTTTTTATCTTATATTTTCCTTCTTTAAAAAATTATCTATTGCCTATTGTGTAGAGTGATCGATTAGGATGTCAAACTTTTGATCTTGCGTCAAGTTCACACAGCAAGCACAATCATTTTCAAAACTATTGCAATAGAAATCATTATTCTCTTTAGAATCTTTTGCAAAAACACTATAGGTCCCTGGTTCTAGATATATCTTATAGTACCCTCTGATATCGTCTGCATTCGAAATAGTCATCTTTATAGGGCCTATTACTGGCCCATAATACTTATTAATAATCTGGTCTGCCCGCGTTCTCGGAAAAACAGCTATCTGCGTAACTATTTTATCCTGTTTGCATAAATCTGGATTAATTGGCGGCATGCAATTTCCTTCTTTTAATTCAACAAAACCATAGAGCATATACTGTGCTCTATCAATTTTTTTGCAGCAGACACCCATCTTGCACCCAATATCTACCTCAGAGTATCCTGACGGGCACGAATCGTAGCAAGAGTAATTATTCAATACGCAAGGGCTGTTCTCGTTTATTTTCTCTATAGAATTACGGGTGAAGATGAAGACAAAAATTATGATAAATATCACTACCAAGAATACTGCTCCTGCCCATAGCCAAGACTTTTTATCAGTGTTCATCTTTCCTCTTTTGCCTAGTAATGATTATTTATATATCATCTAAATTATAAAAACTTTTTCATAAGTTATGCAAAGATTTAAAAACATATACTGAAAAAGATTATTATGATCATACCAATTAGATGCTTATCTTGTGGCAAACCCATTGCACACTTATGGGAAAAGTATAAAGTAAAGGTCGCTAAAGGCGAAGATCCAAAGAAAGTTCTCGATGAACTCGGAGTTCAGAGATACTGCTGCAGAGCAGTCTTTCTAGGTCACGTCGATCTTCTAGAGATGACAAGCAAGTTCAAGAAGTTTTGATTCCTATTCTTTAAAGGGGCGCATTAATGTTAATTGCTAAGTGCCTCAGCACAACATTAGCAACAAAACAATTCAATAACAATACCCCAAAAAATAAACTAAATAATAAGTTGTCAAGTAAAAAGAAAAAAGACGAAGACAACTTATATGTTTCCCAACAATAGCCAGTACAGCATATAACGTTAGGCGCTTAACTTCTGTGATCTGACGGGAACAGGTGTTTCCACCTAGCTATGGTCGTCTTCATTATTGAGTAGTTTAATCAGTTTAAAAAGCTTTCTGAAGGAAACTTTTATAATCTCTCTCTATATCATTAGTTCATGCGGGAGTGCCGGAGTGGTCAAACGGGATGCGCTCAAATAAGAACTAAGGTTCTTAAATATCTCCTTTGAGGAACGCATTGGCTTAGTGCCTGCGGAGGTTCGAACCCTCTCTCCCGCATATTTAGCCCACATTGAAAAAATGAACAATCTTGAAAGACCAAAAAAACAGGCAACCCTTTGCCTGATAATGGATAAAGATAAGAAAAGGATTCTTCTTGCAATGAAAAAGCGAGGCTTTGGCCAGGGAAAGTATAATGGATTTGGTGGCAAGGTCAAAGAAGGGGAAAGCGTTATAGAAGCAGCATTGAGAGAATTTCAAGAAGAATCTGAACTGATTTCTGATGTTGAGAGCTTCAAAAAAGTGGCTGAGATGGATTTCTTCTTTCCACATAAGCCAGAGTTCGATCAAACAGTCCATACATATCTTGTGACTAAATATGAGGGGGAACCAAGGGAGACAGAAGAGATGGCTTTTGAATGGTTTGACATGGATAAGATCCCTTATGATAGGATGTGGGATGATGACAAGTACTGGCTCCCAAAAGTTATCGAAGAAAAGTTATTAAAAGCCAAATTCATTTTTACTCTAGAGAATGGTGAGAATATTGCTCATGATAGGGAGATAAAAGAGGTAGAAAGTTTTTAGAATGAAACCAAAAAGAAAGATTCAGAAGATAAAATCACATGAGCCAGGTACTAGGGCTCAGAAATATCTTGTTGATACTTCTGTCATCGCGCAGAAAAAACTTTATAGGCTTTTTAAGACAAAAATCAAGGGCGAACTCTTGATTCCAAATGCAGTCATCGCTGAACTTGAGAACTTGGCCAATAGGGGGCAAGATATAGGCTTTGATGGCTTGGAAGATATTGCAAAATTGCATCATCTTAAATCAAGGGTCAAGATAAAGTTCATCGGAGAGAGGCCCACAGGACATCAGATAAAATTTGCTAAATCAGGGGAGATAGACGCATTGATAAGAGGCCTGGCTTATAGAGAGCATGCTGTCCTTATAACCGCAGATAAAGTCCAAGCAAAATCAGCTCAGGCCTATGGCTTGAAAGTCTTTTTTATCAAGACCATTTTCAAGGAAAAGAAGAAATTCTCCTTATTTAGGTTCAATAAAAGAAAGAAATAGATTTATAAAGAATCCCTTTTTTATTTTTTTGATTAACAAGGCCTTAGTCTCAAGATGATACCCAAGAAAATATTTTTCACAAAAGGAGTTGGAAGAGATAGAGAGAAGCTTAAATCATTTGAGCTGGCTCTAAGAGACGCAGGAATCCAACATCTTAACTTGGTTAATGTCTCAAGCATAATGCCTCCTGGCTGCAAGATAGTCCCAAGGTCTCAGGGTCTTATGGAACTGCATCCAGGAGAAGTCACATTCTGTGTTATGGCAAGAAATGAGACAAATGAGCCAAATAGATTGATTTCAGCAGCGATAGGATGTGCTGTGCCCTCTGACTCAAATGCCTATGGGTATCTATCCGAGCATCATGATTTTGGCATGACTGACCAAAAAGCAGAGGATTATTCAGAGGATCTTGCAGCGACAATGCTTGCCTCAACTCTAGGAGTAGAGTTCAATCCAGACGCTAGTTATGATGAGAAAAAAGAAGCCTGGAAAATCTCAGATAAAATAGTCAAGACAACAGCTATAGCGCAATCAGCAATAGGCGATAAAAATGGTCTTTGGACAACAGTCATAGCAGCGGTTGTCTTTGTTCCGCCGCAAGAGGAAGTCAAAGTCGAGCATGTCCAGATCCAGCCAGAAATCACAACAGAGACAGCAAAGACTTCAGCTCAATCTTAAACATATTTATATATCTTTGATATGTAATAATAAATAATTAATTAGTGGTTCTGGTGAAATCTTAATTTTCACAACGTTGCAGAACCAAACAAACAACACTTACATCAAAATGAAAGAAATTTATGACATCGCGATTATCGGCGCAGGAGCAGCTGGCTGTACAGCAGCGATTTATTCTGCAAGAAGAAATCTGAAAACTATTTTGTTTGATATGAAATCAATCGGCGGACTTTTTAGAGAAGCCACAATTATAGAGAACTACCCTGGATTCGAGAAAATTTCGGGAATAGAGCTGGCAATGAAGTTCATGAATCATGTAAAGACACTTCCTGTCAAAATCATTCAAAGTTCTGTCGAGAATATAGAGAAGGAAAAAAATCTTTTCGAGATTAGAACAGAACAGGGCTCTTTTACAGCAAAATCAATCATCATTACATCAGGACTTCAGCCAAAAGGCCTTGGATTAGAGAATGAAAAGAGGTTCATAGGCAGGGGAGTAAGTTATTGCGCGACATGTGATGCCCCATTATTCCAAGGCAAGGATGTAGCAGTCATAGGAGGGGGAAATTCAGCTTTCTACTATGCTCTTCATTTATCAGAGATATGCAGCAAAGTCTACTTGATAAATCATGAAAAAAAATTTATAGCAGATGAATTCATAATCTCTAAAGTTGAGGCAAAGAAGAACATTGGAATCAAGACCCCTTTTTTAGTCTCTGAACTGAAAGGAAATAAATTCCTTGAGGCAATAAGAATAAAAAATACCGGGAATAGCAAAGAAGAGACAATTAAGATTTCAGGGATTTTCATCGCAATAGGCCAGGAGCCGAAGCTCGACTATCTAAAAAATCTTAAACCTGTGCTTGGAGAGAAAGGCACACTAAAGATAGATCAAGATTTCAAGACTTCTATTCCAGGAGTTTTTGCAGCTGGCGACATAACAGGCACAGCTGGTCAAATAGTCATAGCTGCTGGCCAGGGAGCCAAGGCAGCCATGAATGCTGCCCAGCATCTCAAGGGAGAAAAATGACAGATATAGTTAAAGAAAGTGAGGAATATGCACGTTCTGAAATTGAGAAGTATGGGGCACCAAGCATAATTAATTTTGAGGTTTCCAAAGAAAAGGGAATTGAAATAGCAAAAAAATTAGGGGCAGATTTGGAAATTGTCAAAATTGGGCTGAATCTGATGGATTTAAAATTAGGTGAGGCTAAATCGCTTGGGAAGATAAAAGAGCATATTGCAATGAGCGTTGAAGCAAGCAAGACATTTTTATCAAAGTTTAATTTGCCAAAAGAAAAGACTGATAAAATATTAAATTGTGTAGAAGGCCATCATGGAACAAAAAAATGGATATGTAAGGAAGCAGAGATATGCGCAAATGCAGATTGTTATAGATTTCTCTCATTAAAAAATTGGTTATTTACCTTGATTGAGCTTAATGATTTGAAACTGTTGGAGGAAAAAGCAGAAGAAAAATGGCGCGTTTTATCATTAGATATATGTAAAAAAGAGCTCGAATCAGATTATAAATTGATTAAGGAGATAATAAGGAGAGCAAAGTAAAAATGACTTCAATCAAAGTCCTGATAGAAGGATATGCTAAAGAAATGAAAAAAGGCTGGCTTGCAAGTTCTACATCATGCCTGATTGAATCAGAGGGCAAGAAGATAATAACTGACCCTGGATGCAATAGAGAAAAATTGATGGACGCCCTGAAAAAAGAGAACTTGAAGACTTCTGATATAGACTATGTATTCTTATCTCACTGTCATCCAGACCATATACTGCTTGCAGGGATTTTTGAGAAATCAAAATTCATTACATTTGATACTAACTTGATGTATGATAAAGACCTGCTAGTTCAATTTGATAAGCATGTTCTCGGAAAAGACATAGAGATAATTGAAACCCCAGGTCATGTTCTTGAGCATCTTTCATTATTAGTCAATACCTCTAAAGGAAAAATTGCAGTAGCCGGCGACGTCATTTGGTGGGTCGAAGGAGAGAGACAAGTTCTTGATATAAATCAAAAAGACCATTCTCAAGCAAAAGGGATGGATATGAAAAATCTTATAGAATCAAGAAAAAAACTTCTTAGCATGGCAGATTACATCATTCCTGGCCATGGTAAGATGTTCAAAGTGGAGAGATCATGGCAGAAGTGAAAATCCTTGTTCAAGGATATGCGAAATCTTCGAAAGAATATGAACTTGCGTCAAGTTCATCTGTCTTGATTAAAGAGGGAAGCCTAAACATTGTTATAGACCCTGGGATGAATAAGGTACTTCTATTAAAAGCATTGAAAAAAGAGAATCTTTCTCCTGAAAAGATTGATTATATCATACTGACTCATACGCATCTCGATCATTCTATGTTGACAGGCATGTTCAATAAAGCTCTTGTTCTAGATGATACCTCGATTTATTCATTTGATGGAAAGAACTCTAGTCATGAAGGAAAAGTCCCTGGCACAAGCATAAAGATAATCAAAACCCCTGGTCACGACCCCTTTCACTGCTCAGTTCTGATTAGAACAAAGAAATATGGAACAATCGCAATAGCTGGAGATGTTTTCTGGTGGCCTGATTCAGATGAAAACAAAGTTAAGAAAGACCCAAAGTTTTTGATTGCTCTGAAAGACCCTTACATGAAAGATAAGAAACAGCTCATTGAATCAAGAAAAAAGATTCTAAAGATTGCTGATTGGATAATCCCAGGTCATGGCAAGATTTTCAAGGTTGAGAAGTAATTATTTAAAAGGAAGAGTTCTTGTAAAAAAGATGGACCCGTAGCTCAACTTGGATAGAGCAGGAGCATCCTAAGCTCAAGGTTGGGGGTTCAAATCCTCTCGGGTCCGTTCTTAATACTATAAGAAAAAACATGCGCCGGCCG
>CAZKFK010000019.1:0-10130 GCA_964552095.1 Candidatus Woesearchaeota archaeon
ATGCGCCGGCCGGGATTCGAACCCGGGTTAACTGGTTGGAAGCCAGTAATACTGACCACTATATGACCAGCGCATGATTTATGTATAAATTGAACTTTTTTAAATGTTTAGGATTTGCGGGTTTTATGGTTTCAAAAAATCTTTTTATATCTTTTTTATCATACAAATACACATTTTTTTCTCTAATTCCAAATTGGAAATTCAATAATTTTAAGCCCGCTCTTATTTGATAGAGATAGTCTTTATCAGCACTCGAAATCTCGACAACAGGTTCATTTTTTCTTCTTAGATAAAAAGTGCCATCAGTATCAAACAATCCGCGAAAGTAGGCCTCTAGAAAAGACTTCTCAGAATAAAGTTTCTGAGGAATTTTCAATCTCCCCTTTTTTCTTCCTTTTGGAAGCCCATATTCTTTATTCAGAAAATTAATTAATTCTTTAGAATATGCTCTCAACTTCAAATAGTGTTTAAATTCTTCAATCTTAAAATCCAAATTAAAAAGTTTTGCAAATTTTTCTTTTAGATATACAAAATATAAGGTATCTTTTAAGTCTCCAGTCACTGAAACCTCATGGTTCACTTTACTCAAATGTCCATCGCCGTTAAGAACCCCTAAGATTTCCGCAAAGTCTGTATTCAAAGAGGGTTTTTTTATCTCTTTTTTCAAATATTTTTCAATTTTAATTTCTTCAAATTTTTTGGGTGTGAATGAAGAAATCTTTGTTAACTTATCAAAAGTATTCTTAGGGAGCAGGTTGTCTCCTCTTTTATACTTAAAGACCATATCTCTAGATACGCCTAATTCTTTAGATAAATTTGGATAATTTAACTTTTTTTCTTTAGCTTTCTCAAATAAGAGATTTCTTTCAATCAAATTAATTTTTACAAAAACTGTCATAATTATTTAAGATAAGCAGATTTATAAACCTTCTTATTTCTACTAACCACTATACTACCAGCGCTCAATTTTTAGAGATAGCCTTAATTTAAAAACCTTTCAGATGCACTAAAAAATCAAATTTTTTGTGCGCTCAGAACAAGCGATTTTGAGCGTTTAAAAAGGTTTTTAAACATCTCTAAATAAGCTTAAAGATGGAAGAAAATGAAGGGACAGAGACCAATAATCAGCAAAACGAAATAAAAGAAGTCAGTTCAGAACCAGTTGAAAAGCCTATTGAAAAACAAGAACATATTGAGAAAAAAGAAGTCAAGGAGAAAAAACCCTTCAAACTTTTCCCAAGCTTTATGTGGTATGATAAGAATTACAAAAAACTTCTAATCATCTGGATTATAATCTCGGTATTGATACTGGGCCAGCTCATATTTATGGTCGTAACAACCGGCGACATAATGTACAAGGATGTTTCTTTGACAGGCGGAACATCGATAAGTATATACACAAATCAGAGCATCAATACAAAAGATTTAGCAGCCTCTCTTCAGAGCAAACTTGGCAAGGAGGTTTTTATAAGGAACCTGAATGATATCTCTTCAGGAAAACAAGTCGCTTTTGTAGTAGAGACACAGGCAGATGCAAATCAGACTAAGACTGCTCTTGAACAGAGCATAGGATATACTCTGACATCAGATAATTCTAGTATTGAGACTTCTGGCTCGAATTTAAGTAAAGCTTTCTACAAACAGTTGATAATAGCCCTTATCCTCGCTTTCATATTCATGGGCATAACTGTCTTCATAATCTTCAGAATTCCTATCCCAAGCCTGGCGATAATCCAGTGCGGCCTCTTTGATACTATCGGAGCTCTAGCTATAGCTAATATCTTTGGGATAAGGATGTCGACAGCAGGCATCGCAGCTCTGTTGATGCTTGTCGGTTACTCAGTTGATACAGATACACTATTGACAACAAAAGTCATTAAAAGAAAAGGCGAGGGGCCCCTGAATTCAAGAATCAAGTCTTCTTTCAGAACAGGGATAATCATGACTATCACATCCCTAGTCTCTACAATTATCGCATATTTCCTTGTGACATCTCCTGTCCTAAAACAGATATTCTTTGTTTTATCCGCAGGATTGTTTATAGACTTATTCGGTACATGGTTTGGCAATGCAGCAATACTTAAATGGTACTGTCAAAAGAAAGGACTAACTTAGGAGGAAAATAGATAAGTTAAAACTAAATGCGCAGCACAACATTGTCTGCTGAAGCAGAGTGCTGTAAGATATAAACCTTTCACGCTTACATAAAAAAATAAAAATGGCGAAAATATCTTGGAGAATCTGGGTACTTGTAATTGCGTTGATTATAGCTCTTGCATTGATAATCAACTTCAAGGCCTTTTCAGGAGGAGTCGAGATTAATGATGTGAATGTCAATTCATCTGCATTCAATGCAGGAATCGCAAGAGGAGAGATTATAAAAGAGATTAATGGGGTTAAGATTAATTCTATTGAGGAATTCTATAATGAGATATCAAAGATACAGATAACTCCGAAGACAATATCTATCCAAACAGAGAATAGGACTTTCACATATCAAACATCTCAGATAGACTTTAGCATGGACAATAAGACAGTCATTTTTGTTTCAGACGATTCAGCGAAAGCAGGCCTAGAGATAGGGATGACAGTCAAATCAATAGATAACTATTCATTGGATAGCTTTTCTTTTTCAGATATCAAGAAAGAGATTGAGCCATCACAAAAGATAGAGATCTTGACGAATGTTGCTGACTATGTTTTCTTGACAACAAAAGACCCAGGAATAACAGTAACAAAACTCTCTAAGTGGAACATAAAAACAGGTCTTGATATCCAGGGAGGTTCAAGAGCCTTAGTTTCTCCAGAAAAGAAGCTTGATTCTCAAGAGATGATCAATTTCAAATCAATAATAGAACAGAGGCTAAACACTTATGGGATAAAAGATGTAGTGATAAGAGATGCAAGCAATCCTTTTACAAATGAGCAATATCTCATCATTGAAATTGCTGGAGCAACACCAAAAGAGCTTCAAGAACTTATCTCCCAACAGGGGAAATTTGAAGCCAAAATAGGCAATGACACTGTCTTTGTAGGAGGTATGGGGGACATAAAGCATGTCTGCCAGGGCGATGGCTCTTGTGAGTATGTAGAGCCAGCACAATTAGCAGGAAATACCTATTATTCTAAATTCAGTTTCACAATTGACTTATCTCCTAAGGCAGCGCAAAGACAAGCCCAGGCCACATCAAGACTGTCTGAGAACTTAAGTCAAGGAAAAGGCTATCTCAATGAAACAATCGACCTATACTTAGATGATAAACTTCTCGATAAACTTCTGATATCCTCTGACCTTAAAGGCAAGGAAGTCACGACTGTCACAATCTCTGGTTCAGGTGTCGGAAACGCAAAAGCAGATGCTGTCAAAGATGCTCAAAACAGCATGAAAAAACTCCAAACAATTCTGATAACAGGGAGTCTTCCTTTCAAGATAAAGATTGACAAGATAGACACTATCTCCCCGACAGTTGGTCAAGAATTCACCAAAAGCATAATACTTGCAGTCATTGCAGTATTCCTAGCAGTGTGCATCATCATATATTTAAGATTCAGGAAAGCAAAAATCGTAATTCCAGTCATGATAACCCTTATATCAGAGCTCTTGCTGACTCTTGGCGTGGCTGCTCTGATAAAGTGGAACTTGGATCTTCCCAGCATCGCTGGAATAATAGCTGCTCTTGGGACAGGAGTAGATGACCAGATAGTCATGATAGATGAGTCAGAGACTTCTAAATCTTATAGTCTGAAAGAGAGGATAAAGCGGGCATTCTTCATAATCTTCGCAGCATATGCGACTGTCGTCGTTTCCTTGATCCCATTATGGTTCGCTGGAGCAGGGATGCTGAAAGGATTCGCTTTGACAACCGCAATAGGAATAACTGTCGGAGTCTTCATAACAAGACCAGCTTTCGCTGAATTCCTCAAGATAATCAAAAAAGAGTAAAAGCAAAATGCTCCCCTATATTCATATGATTCTATCAGTCATAGCAGCAATAATCCTATATGTCATTAAGAGAGATCCTCTCTTTGTGATATTATTCTTATTAGTGGCGATTTTTATTGACATTGATCACTATCTGCTCTATATCTTTAGAAAAAATAATCTTAATCTTTTCAAAGCATATTATTATTGTAGGAACGATGTAGATAAAGAATTCATCAAAGAAGGCAAGAACAGGATCCTTTGTGTATTCCACAATATTGAAGTTTTTTTAGTTCTATTAGTGCTTTCTTTTTTCATAAGTTTCTTCGTCCCCATCGTCATAGGGTATGTTTTCCACTCCATCATAGACATCATAGATGAGAGACAGAGAAAGGTCAAGAAATCTTGGTCCATATTTTATTATTATCGAAAACATATTTTTGATGCTAAAAAAGCTTAAAAACTAGCCTATCATCCCTATTGAGATGAAAATATTGGTTACAGGGGGCTGTGGGTTTATAGGGAGCAACTTCATAAAATATCTCCTTACAGACCCTGAAGTTGAAAAAGATGTAGAAATAATCAATCTGGATAAACAGACATATGCTGGCCTTGGAAAAAACATAGAGCATCTTCATCTGGACAAGCATTCAAGATATAAATTCTTCAAGATAGATATCTGCGACAAAGGAGCGATAGAAAAGATTTTTTCTCAAGAGAAGCCAGATATTGTGATAAATTTTGCAGCAGAGAGCCATGTCGATAGGAGCATAAATGATGCAGAACCTTTTAGAAAAAGCAATTTTGAGGGAGCAGGGGTCCTTTTAGACACTTCGATAAGGCATGATGTCAAGAGGTTCATCCAGATATCTACAGATGAAGTCTATGGGAGCCTTAAAAATGAAGATAGGTCCTCTATTGAATCAGATTTAAAGCACCCAAGGAGCGCCTATTCTGCCTGCAAATCTGGCGCAGAGGACTTGGCAATAGCAGCTTTTGAAACCCATAAACTTCCAGTTATCATCACAAGGAGCTCAAACAACTATGGCCCATATCAATTCCCTGAAAAACTCCTTCCTCTTTTCATAACTAATTTGATTGATGGAAAAAAAGTCCCATTGATGTATAGTGATGAGAACCCTGGCCTAAATGTCAGAGACTGGCTTCATGTCGAGGATAACTGCAGAGCAATATGGTTCATCACAAAGAACGGTATTTCTGGAGAAGTGTATAACATCTCAGGAGAAAATGAGAAAAAGAATATAGAGATAACAAGGACGCTGCTGAAAGAATTCAGTTTTGATGATAGTATGATAGAAAAGGTCGTGCATAGGAAAGGGCATGATTTCAGGTATTCCATAAATAATGAGAAGTTAAAAAAATTGGGTTTTGAGTATAAGCGCCTTGATTTAGAGAAAGAGATTGAACTTTTAGTTAAATGGTATAAAGAGAATGAAAATTGGTGGAGGCCGCTAAAAAAATGAACCTGGTTTTTGGTGCAGGATTCATGGGAAAGAAGATCTGTGATGAATTAGGATATAGGCTTATTTCAAGAAAAGATTGTGACGCGACTAATCCAGATGAAATAAAAGCCGTCTTCAAAGAAGAGAAGCCAGATATTGTGATAAATGCCATGGGCAAGACAAACGGCCCTGGCGCAATAGGTGTAGACTGGTGCGAGTCCAATAAAGAAGAGACGATAATGTCTAATATCATCGCTGCAGTCAATTTATGTGTAGAGTGCTCTTTAGCAGGAATCTATTTTGTTCATCTTGGGAGCGGTTGTGTATATAACGGAGATAATGATGGAAAGGGCTTTACAGAAGAAGATGAGCCGAACTTCTATGGCCCGCAATTCTATGCAAAAACAAAGATAGATGCCGAGAGGATATTAAAAAATTTTCCCTCCCTGATAATAAGACTTAGGATGCCGATAGACAAATATCCTGGTGAAAGGAATCTTATAGACAAGTTAAAAGGATACAAAAAATTGATAGATAAAAAAAATTCTATGACCACTCTCCCGCATATGCTGAAAGCCCTTAGATTTTTGATTGAAAAAAGAAAAACAGGCATTTTCAACTTCACGAATCCAGGAAGGATCTCCCCAGCAGAGATCATGGGCCTCTACCAGGAGATAGTCAATCCAAACCATAAATTTGAGGTTTTTTCTATAGAAGAACTGGATAAGACCACTCTTTCTAAAAGATCAAACTGTTATCTGAATACTGAAAAATTACAAAAAGAGTTAAAAGGATCTGGAGCAGAACTCCCAGAGATACATGAAGCAGTGCGTGAATGTTTAGAAAACTATAAAAAGATGTTAAATCAAAATAAATAAACCCTAATAAAAAGAATAAAGGCGTTGAATAAAAAATGAAAGGGATAATACTGGCTGGCGGAAAAGGGACAAGACTCTATCCCGTGACAAAGGTTGTCTGCAAACAGCTTTTGCCGGTCTATGACAAGCCGTTGATATACTATCCGTTGTCTGTCCTGATGCTGGCCGGGATAAAAGAGATATTGATAATCTCGACACCAGAAGACATCAATAAATTCAAGGATCTTTTTTCAGATGGATCTCAACTGGGTATCAAGATCGAATATAATGTCCAGGAACAGCCAAGAGGCATAGCAGACGCATTTATAGTGGGTGAATCTTTTATAGGAGATGATAATTGCTGTTTAATCTTGGGAGATAATATATTCTATAGTGATGGACTTTCAATAATACTCAAAGAAGTCGCTCAAAAAAAAGAGGGAGCAACAGTCTTCGGGTATCATGTAAGGAATCCGGAGATGTATGGCGTTGTCGAATTCGATTCAGATGGAAAAGTCCTTTCAATAGAAGAAAAACCTAGACAGCCAAAATCCAATTATGCGGTAGTAGGCCTATATTTTTATGACAATAAGGTCATCGAAATCGCCAAAAATTTGAAGCCCTCTGCGAGAGGCGAGATAGAGATAACAGACATAAACAATGAATACCTAAAAAGAGGAGAGTTGCATGTCAGGCTCTTTGGCAGGGGATTTGCCTGGCTCGATACAGGCAGTTTCGTATCGATGGCAGACGCTACAGACTATATAAGGACCTTAGAAGAAAGGCAGGGCCAAAAAATTGGTTGCATAGAAGAGATTGCTTATCTGCGTGGCTATATAGATAAGGAGCAATTAAGGAAGCTCGCAGAACCCCTAAAAAGTTCTGGCTATGGGAAATATCTCTTGAGCATCATCGAATGATTCTTTGATAGAAGTCAATGAATGTGCATTGTTACATTAATTGGTTTTAATAAACTTCTTTAGATTATTATTTATTACTAAATAAGGACAACAATAGCAAGATTTATAAATAGTATTCTCTCCGGCTCTTATATAAAAACCCAAGAAATGTTAAAATACTAAAATGCAAGAGGATTATGACTTCAACTCTTTATATGCTGCAGGCAGTTTTACAGATCTTAGAACAAAAAATATTCAGAGATTAGAAGTTGCCCCGAATCCTAGGAAGCTAAATCTAAAAAAAAGAAAAACAGACCAAAGGAATTCTCCTACACTGATCGGGATTTATTTTACGCCATATATACTCCCAAAACATGGGACTCTTCATGATTTTGGTCGAGCTAGAGAAAGAGATGAACAAACTGCCAGAGCAGCTCTTCAGGCTTTGGAAGAAATGGGTTTTTCTGATGAACACTATTATACTCCAGACCTTGTTGCAATTCTCTTTAATCCTAATTTGGGGGATTTAACATCAAGTCACGATAGGTTTAATTGGGATTGTCTTGAAAGAAGGGCGCGTCACCCATTTTTACCAGAAAGAATTTTATTTAGGAACACGTGGAGCTATCTAGGTTCTTCTGGCCATTGGCGAGAACGTTCAATGCATCTAAAGCATGTTATGGATGAACGCACTGAAATGCCCCCTTCAAAAAGGATGGAATTATTGAGAGAATTCGGCAGAGATGAAGGACTCACAAGAGAGGAATTTGCTATCTTGAAACAATTCGAAACAACTGGCAGACTATCATATTGCTCTACTAGTGAAGAGAATCTTGTCGAAATTGCGTGGCTCACTCCTTTTAAGGTAAGCTATGTAGCCCCTGATTGAATTCTTAAATTATAATCTGATTCTCATGCTTACTTGATACAGTTAAAATTCTAAAATATTTGGCACATGTTTGCCTTAGATGTAAATCAACAAGATTGGAACACACAATGAACGAAAAGTTTATAATGTAAGATAGTGATTTCTTGCTTATGATATTATATTTTGATAATTATATAACTTCAGAGCCATTTTATACTGGGGGCCATATGTACTTGGATTCAGTCAGAAAGTCCAAGGCGAAGATATATCATGCGCCCTCGAAGATGGATATAACCCTTTACACTTTAGCGAGCTATGCCATTCTAGATTGGAGCAAAGTGATAATAAAATACGAGCTAGAAGATTTGAGTCAAAAGAAGAGATTTGAAAAAGAAGTCCTGAAACTATTCCCACACGCCATTCTGATATACGGAAGAAGCAATAGCCAAAAGAAGTTCCAGGAGACCATCAATCTTATCAATTCATTCGATGATGACTGGATTTTTTATGTAGGAAACAATGACCATCCTTTCATGGCCCCAAATAAGGAAACTCTGGACGCTTGCCTAGAAAAAGCAAAGAAGATAGCTCTTAAAAATAGATATGTGTCCATCCCTGTTTCTCATTTCATTGAGTTCTACAACTATGCTGTCAAAGGCACGCCATTTCATGAAATCAGGGCGCCAAGCTCAAAAATCTTAGAACAGGACAAAGACATGATTGTCGCGCTATTTCCCAAAGGCATGTATTTTTCAGTGCAGGTTATCCATAAGAAATTGTTGAATCACTGGTTCTTTTCAGGAGATGCAGGGAGCACTATAGTAAGGAGATCAGATTGCATAGAGCCCTTTTCAAAGAAAGTGAGGCAGATTGTGGTTATCCCCAAGAAAGAGATTTGTGCACATTTTGATGCTCTTCTTCATACAGACAAGACCCCATTTAATACATCATATGATATCTGCCCCCCGCTTTTCATTCCCCCTGGTTTTTTTGAAAAAAATATAAAGATACGTTTCGGCTTCGAGGACTACAAAGAGGGATATGTCAATATAAACCCCCTTAAGGAAAAATACTCTTTCATGGACAGAGAGAACGGAACTGATCTGAAAATAGGATTGGAAGATATCCCATTGTTCTGGAAAAAAAGGATAAAAAAAATTGAAGTTAATAAGGATGCAGACATCTCTAAGATTAATGAAGCAGTCAAGAAGATAGGATATCTTCAGAGGAACCCTTTCCCCAAAAAGAGCAGTTTTTATTACACCGCATATAGGCTAAAACATAATTTTTTTATCTTAATATACAAAATCCCTTTCATAAGAAAACCCGCTCTTTACTTGATGAGCAAATCAAAAAAAGTAAGGGGGCTCTATATAGGCCTCATCAAAGTGAAATTCTAGATCAAAAAGGATTCCTTTTTCATAAGATTTATAAACACTTAATTTCTGTAGTAGCATAACTTAAGTCGATAAGGGCAAAAGTATTCAAAGAGTCTTTTGTCGAGATGACTGATGTTGAAAAAGGTAGAAAAAAGTAGAATGAAAGAGGAATATAAAGTCTGCATTTTAGCAGCAGGGGTAGGCAGTAAATTAGGTGAAGTTTCTAAATACATAAATCCTGCGGTTCTTCCTGTAAACTGTAAAGGTGCCATTTCTTATATCATAGAAAAATTCCCAAAAGATATGGAGATAGTCATCGCTTTAGGGCATAAAAAAGAAACAGTAAGAGATTATCTTTCCATTGTGCATCCTGATAGGAAGTTCACTTTTGTAGAAGTAGATAAGTATATAGGTCCTGGAGCAGGTCCTGGATATTCCTTGTTGCAGTGCAAAAAACACTTGCAATGCCCGTTCATCTTTTTCTCTTCAGACACAATCGTTATAGAAGACATCCCTGCCCCTGATGAAAACTGGTTCGGGATTTCCCCAGTCAAAGAAACAGAGCCCTATTGCACTGTGAAGATAAAGAACAATGTCATCTATCAATTGGATGTCAAGGTGAAGACAGACAATAAATTCGCATTCATCGGTCTGGCAGGAGTCAAGGATTATCAGACTTTTTTCGATGCTCTAGAGGCAGATAGTGAATCGATTCAGGGCGAGATTCAAGTGACAAATGGTT
>CAZKFK010000020.1:0-10072 GCA_964552095.1 Candidatus Woesearchaeota archaeon
ATTATATATTATGACATATATCTTGAAATAGATAGATTAGTTGTTTTTTATTTTTATTGCTTGTTTTAGTTATTCTCGGAAAAGAGAAAGAAAAAGAAAGAGAGGGGAGGAAACCAGGTTTCCATAGGAAATCGTGGTGTGAGTGTCTAATGCAAAACAATAATGTTTATAAAAGCCATATTTATTATAGGATATTAGGCTTAAAAAAATGGGAAAAGAGATGCCCAAAGAAAAAGAGGAAAGTAGAGCAAAAGGAGACAAAATAAAATTTGGAGGGTAAAGGGAGATGATGCAAAAAGAAAAAAATATTCAGAAAGGCGTAGAGGAGATATTCAATTCTTTTATCAAGCAGACTATTTTCAAGAACAAGCTTATTTTGCAGTCGAATTATACGCCGGATGCTATTTTACATAGGGAGAAGCAGATAAACCAGATAGCGCCGATTCTTGCGCCATGTTTAAGAGAGGAGAGGCCATCAAATCTTTTTATCTATGGTCTTACTGGGACTGGCAAGACTCTTGTAATGAGCTATCTTAGAAATCAGCTGTTCAAAAAAGCAGAAGAGCAAGGCATAACTCTTTCTATACCTTTCATCAATTGCAAACTAAGGAAAGTCGCTGATACAGAGTATAGGATTCTTGCCGAACTTATTCAGAAACTGGGGGGCAAGGTTCCTGCGACAGGCCTACCAACAGACCAGCTCTATAAGAAATTTGTAGAGATGATAGATGGCAAGAAGCAAGTAGTCATAATTATTCTAGATGAGATAGATCAAGCAGTCAAGAGGATAGGCGATGAGTTCTTGTATAATTTTACAAGATTGAATACAGAGCTTCTGAAAGCCCAGATATCTATCATAGGCATATCAAATGATATCAAATTCTTGGATTCCTTGGATCCAAGAGTAAAAAGCTCTTTAAGTGAGGAAGAGATTTTCTTCGCAACATACAATGCACTTCAGCTTCAAGACATCTTAAGGACAAGGTCTAAAGAGGCTTTTAAGAATGAGGTCATGTCTGATGGGGTCATTGAGAAGTGCGCAGCTTACGCAGCTCGGGAGCATGGGGATGCAAGAAGAGCCCTGGACCTTTTAAGGATTGCAGGAGAGCTTGTTGAAAGGGATGGCAAGAAGAAGATAAATCTAGAGTATATAGATAAGGCAAAAGAGAAAATAGAGGCAGACAAGATCTTGATGGCTGTAGAAAATCAGCCAAAGCAGTTCCAGCTCGTTTTATTATCAATCCTACAACTATATAAGAAATCCATCAAAGACAATGAGGACAAGATCTTCACTGGAGACGCATATAATCTCTACAGAGATCTTTGTCTAAGGACAAGCACAGAGGTCTTGACACAGCGAAGGGTTTCGGATATCATAGCAGAGTTCGATATGCTTGGATTGATAAACGCTAAGGTCGTAAGCAAGGGAAGGTATGGAAGGACGAGAGAGATACGTGTAGATCTTCCTGAGGCCCTTAATGAAAAGATCAATGGGCTTTTAATTACAGCACTTAATATTTAGGCCAGTTTAAGGCCATAGGAATTAGGATGCAATTTATAAAAGAGTATCTGGGCAAGGGATACTTGTTTGAAAGTTCCTTAGTCCAGTTTTTAAGAGAGGCTCTTTCGAAAGGGGTCTCAGAAAACGAATTATCTAGCCTGACTTCTAAAATAATAAATATAAAAGCGCCAAAATTAGTCTCAAAAGAGTTTTTCTTGTCAAATCTTAAAAACTTTTCAAATGAGTTCAGCGAAAGCATGAAAAATTTATTTGGCAAGGAGGAAATCAAAGCAGAGGTACCTGAAATAAAAGAAGAGGTGAAGGAAGTTGAAATCCTTGAAGAGTATGATTTCAAGACAAAAAAGATAACTGTTGAGGATTTTGTCAAGTACTATCGAGATAGATATGTTTTTTTGAAAGAGTTGCTTCAAGAGAGGCATCTTGAAGGCTTGTGTAGCATAGGGAAGCTCTCGGGCCAGCAGAGACAAGTCACAATCATAGGCATGGTCTACGATAAAAGAGTCACGAAGAACAAGAATGTGATACTAGAATTAGAGGATTTGACTGGAAGAGTGAGTGTTCTGATCAGGCAGAGCAATCAGGACCTCATTGAAAAAGCAAGAGATCTTATCTTTGATGAGGTTATAGCTATCCAGGGGACTGGGTCAAATGAAATAGTATTCGCAAATGATATCATCTATATGGATGTCATGAAGGAGTTGAAGAAAGCTCCAGAAGAAATTTATGCAGCATTCATAGCAGACACTCATGTTGGGTCAGCAAAGTTCTTAGAATCAAATTTTTTGAGATTCATCGATTGGCTCAATGGAGAGATAGGCTCAGACAAGCAAAAAGAGCTGGCCAAGAAGATAAGATATCTGTTCATCTTGGGGGATAATATAGACGGCGTCGGAGTCTATCCAAAGCAAGAGCCAGAGCTTATCATGAAAGACATCTATATCCAGTATAAATACTTGAGCGATATGCTGAAGAAGATAAGAAAAGACATTATAATCATCCTATGTGCTGGAGGAAAACACGATTCTGTCTGCCATGTTGAACCGCAACCCAAAATTCCCAAAGATATTGCGCCTGGTTTGTATGAGATGGAAAATCTGATCATGACGACCAATCCTTCTTATGTCAGAATCGCTCAGTCAAAGACATTTTCAGGGATAGATGTCCTGATATATCATGGGGATTCTTTTGATTATTACATGGATAGAGTCGAATCTTTGAGGCTGATAAATTCAAAGATGAAGCCAGATATGATAATGCACTTCTTATTGAAAAAAAGGCATCTTGCACCCTCACATACATCGACGGCATATCATCCTTCTGAACAGGATTTTTTAGCGATAAAGAAAGTCCCAGATGTCTTTGTTGCAGGGCATATACATAAAAGTGGAGTCTCAAGATATAATGGTGTCCTGACCATATCATGTTCATGCTGGCAGTCTAAAACCTCTTATCAAGAGAAGTTCGGGCATGAGCCAGACCCCTGCAAAGTCCCCCTATTGAATCTTAAAACTGGCAAGGCCAGCATACTTGATTTTTCATAAATAAAAAATGATAGAAATATATAATCTTAATAAAAAAGTAAATCTTACAACACTCTGTAGAAGCAGACAACGTTGTGTTGCGCAAATTGCTTTTGAATGCATATAAAAAAATGGAAATGGAAAAATACTTTCATGAAATCGAAGGAAAAGTCAAAAAAGAGTATTCAATAGCAGAATCTGCAAGAGAAAAAGGCTTTGACCCGATGGACCGGGTTGAAGTCCTGCTTGCTACGAACTTAGCTGAGAAAGCTCTTGGATTGATATCCGCTATATACCCTCAACTAAATGACAAGAAAATCGTGAATAGGATACTTGAACTAGAAAGGGAGTATGGGCCTTTGGATACTGCAGTTTCGTTCAAGATAGCTGAAGAGATCGCAAAAGAGAAGTTCTGCAAGTTTGAGTCTTTATTGCAAGCGATTGATGCTGGAATCAGAGTGGGCTTTGCTTATACTACTCTTGGTGTTGTTTCAAGTCCGATTGAGGGCTATACTGAGCTTAAACTTGGCAAGACAAAGGATGGGAAGGAGTATTTCAAGGCATATTTCTCTGGACCGATAAGAAGCGCTGGAACAACAGCCTCCTGCGTTGCATTGATGTTGATAGATTACCTAAGAGAAAAGTTCGGTTTCGCGAAATACGACCCTGATGAACTCGAGATCAAAAGATATGTCACAGAGATCTATGATTATCATGAAAGAATCGCGAACTTGCAGTATCTTGCGACAGAGGAGGAAGTAGAATTTTTAGCGAGGAATATCCCAATACAGATAGCTGGAGAGCCGACTGAGAAAAGAGAAGTATCGAATTTCAAAGATCTGCCGAGAGTCGAGACAAACTTCATCAGAGGGGGGATGTGTTTGATATTCTCTGAAGGACTAGCTCAGAAGGCACAAAAAGGATTAAGATTATTAAGGGGTGTTCAGGCAAAAGGATTTCAAGCCAGTGGATGGGAATTTCTGGACCAGTATCTAGTGATACATAAGAAAAGGGAGAAGGGAGCGATTGATACAAGTCCAACCTATATAAAAGATCTTGTAGCAGGGAGACCTGTTTTTTCACACCCATCAAGGTCAGGAGGATTCAGATTCAGATACGGGAAATCAAGGGTGTCTGGATTCTCAGCAACTTCAATTCATCCTGCGACAATGGCAATATCGAATTGTTTCTTGTCGACTGGGACTCAACTCAAGACAGAGAAGCCGACCAAAGGATGCGTCATAACCTCTTGTGATTCTATTGATGGGCCTATAGTCAAGTTAAGAAATGGGAGCACGAGGAAATTAAGTGATTTTGAGGAAGCAAAGAAAATCTATAAAGATGTCGAAGAGATCCTCTATATCGGGGATATCTTATATTCTCTTGGCGATGTAATGAACAGGAACTATGAATTGTTGAGGCCAGGATATGTCGAGGAGTGGTGGGAGCTTGAGTTGAAAAAAGCCGCATCTAAAGATGAAAGCGAAGAAAATAAAGGGAAGAGGTTCAAGAGCCTTGGGATAGATAAGTATCATGTGCCCCTTAATGAAGCAATAAAGATTTCAGAAGAATTTGGAATCCCCTTGCACCCAAAATATATATTCTACTGGAGCCAGATAACTATTGAGCAATTCTTAAGTCTATTGGGATGGATCAAAGTAGCAGGGCTTGGCGATGAAAAACTTATTCTTCCTTATAATCGGGCTGAGAGCGAGAAGTTCAAGATAGCGAAGAGGGCTTTGGAATTGATAGGAGCAGAGCATGATGTCACAATAGAGAATGTTGTCTTATCCAGAGAGGAGAGCAAAGCGCTTTTGATAAATTTAGGAATAAATAAGGAAGATTTTGATGATAAATTTAAAGAATACTCAAAAAAGATAGAATCAATCAAAGAAAAAGAATCCAAGGTTCTTGATTTCATAAAGAATTTATCTAAGTTCATAATCAAGGATAAGGCAGGGACTTTTATCGGGGCAAGGATGGGGAGGCCAGAAAAAGCGAAGCCAAGAGAGCTAAAGGGCTCACCGCATGTGCTTTTTCCTGTTGGAGAGGAAGGAGGGAAGTTAAGGAGTTTTCAAGCAGCTATTGAAAAAGGGAGTGTCAAGGCAGAATTCCCTATCTATTTCTGTGATTCCTGCAATAAAGAGACAATATATTTCGTCTGCGAGACCTGCGGTTCAAAGACAAGGAAGATGAACTACTGCAGCATCTGCGGGAAAAAATCTTTTGCAGAGGGCTGTCAGGTGCATGGGAAGATGAAACCCTATATGGAGAAGAGGATAAATGTCAGCGATTATTATAAAATCGCTTTTAAGAGAGCAGATATCTCAAATACTCTGAAGATAGTCAAGGGAGTCAAGGGCACAAGTTCAGAGACACATATGCCAGAAAATATAATCAAGGGGATTTTAAGAGCTAATTTTGGTCTGCATGTGAATAAAGACGGCACAATAAGGTATGATGTAACAGAACTGCCTATAACTCATTTTAAGCCCAAGGAGATAGGTACAAGCATTGAAAAGTTAGAGGAGCTCGGATATGACATAGATATCGATGGAAAAGAAATAAAGGATGAAAATCAGGTCATAGAGCTGAAGCCGCACGATATCTTGTTGCCCTCTTGTCCTGATTCTGATGATGAGAAAGCAGACCATATGTTCATAAATGCGACAAAGTTCATCGATGAATTACTTGTTAAGTTATATGGACAAAAAGAGTTCTATAATGTAAAGACAAGGGAGGATCTGATTGGAAAGTTGACAGTGACCATGGCACCGCATAATTGTGCAGGAGTCGTGACAAGGATAATAGGCTTCTCAAAAGTCCAGGGCCTTGTGGCTTCGCCCTATCTTCATGCTGCTGTCAGAAGAGATTGTGATGGGGATGAAGTTGCGGTCATGCTGCTATTAGATGTCCTGATAAATTTCTCTAGGAGATTCTTGCCAGCGCATAGAGGGGGGACACAGGATGCTCCTTTAGTTCTGAACGCAAGGATAAGGCCAGGAGAGGTAGATGACCAGATCCTTGACCTTGAACTATCAGAATATCCTTTAGAGATGTATGAGCTTGCTGAAAAAGGAGAGCACTCCTCAAAAGTCTCTGTTGATAATGTAAAAAGGAGACTAAAGGAGGGCAGGGACCCTTTAATCAACACAAGATCAACACACGATACAGATGATTTCAATCACGGAGTCATCAATTCTTCATATAAATCTATTCCAAGTATGCAGGAAAAAGTAGACAAGCAGATGGAGCTTGTGAAGAAGATAAGGGCTGTAGATGAGGCAGATATCGCTCGATTGATCATAGAGAGGCATTTCATCAGAGATATCAAGGGAAATTTCAATAAATTTACGCAGCAGCAGTTCAGATGTGTTGATTGCAATGAAATCTATAGGAGGCCGCCTTTGTCTGGGAAGTGCATAAGGATAAAGAATGATGAGAGTGTCTGCGGAGGCAGAATCATCTTCACCATAGCTGAAGGCTCTATCATGAAATATCTTGAAACAGCCACGAATTTGACGAAGAACTATGCAGTCCCTGCTTATACAAAACAGAGCTTAGATCTTGCCAGATGGTCCATAGAGAGCATGTTCGGGAAACAGACAGAGAAGCAGCAGGCTCTTGGGAAGTTCTTCTAATTTTTATACTTTGGAACAAACCAATCAGGAGTATTCCAAACTAACAAAGAAATTTTTCTGAATACCCTAAAATAATCTTTCCATTCTTCCTTTGAGCTTTTCAAACATCTTTCAAAAGATTTTTCAGCTTCGCTCAACATGGTTTTTTTCATTTCTTTAAAAGACAAATCGCATCTTGTTGGAAATGTATTTTGACCCTCAGCCAAATCGCTTTTATAATCAACTAAGTCGTCGATAAGCTGTCCGAATTCTCCGTAAAACTGAATCGGCGTTTCAAGTTCTCTTGAGAATCGATTGTCAACAACACCATAGACGTTTGTTAGTCCAGACGTGCACGACCCGATGATTCTGGCCAGACCCAATAACTTTGTTGGATCTCTTTCACCGAGATTTGCAATGACTGCATTTTTGAGTTGAAGGGAGGTTGCGTAGAATTCAGAAATTGCGGCATAGTGCCGAGTTCTTAAGTGTAAATCTTGCGCAAGGGTTAAGACTGCTTCTTGATGGGGGGTATTTCCCGAGTGTCTGCTGCCTTTCGTCAGAGTTTCGAAAACTTCCTCACAAAATTGTAATCTTTCCTGAGCAACAGACATCTCTTGATCAATGATATCATCAACAGAAGAGGATAGGGACACAATTGAAGTGCAGCAGAGCTTAGCTTCTTTGCTTACTTGGAGACCTCGTGCTAAGCCATATAACTCGGCAAAAACAATCCCTTTTGCAGCATGGCTCAGGGCGCCGAAGGAAGAAAGTTTTTTTGCAACATCGGGATTGGAACTTTGAGATAGTTTTGATAAGTAGGCTCTCCAAGAAATATTATTTTCTATGCTTTGACGATACAATCTAGCGGCTATACCTGCCTGATCAATTAAAGACATTTTATTTTTCTCTAAAATTTACAATCTAAATTAATCCCCTCTAGCCCCAAATATCTTCAACTCTTATGAGATGCCATCCGAATTGGGTGTGGCATAGAACGATTTGGCCTTTTTTCGCTGAAAAAACCGCTTGTTCAAATTCTCTTACCATCTGGCCTCTTCCGAATTCTCCGAGAGAACCACCCTTTTTTCTTGATGGGCATAGAGAGAACTCTTGGGCGAGCTTCTCGAAGCTCTGTCCAGCTTGAATCTTTGATAGAATCTGTTTAGCTTGCTCTTCTGTCTTGACAAGAATGTGCGATGCTTTCGCTTTATTTGCCATCATACTTTAGATAGGGTGGATTTAAAAGTCTTATGCTAAAAAACAGGTTCCCTGTTTTTGGCATCACAAAACTCATGCAAGAGTTTTTATGACTTATAGAAAGGGATATAAACCTCTTGCAGTTGCTAGTAGAATGAACAAACCTAGAAAATATCATAAGGATGTTCAGGACGAGCTCGAGGAAGAGATAGGGGAAGAGATTGAGAGCGGAGAGGAAGAATCCGAGATAATGAGAGCAACAGACAATGCAAAGCAGGGAGAGAGCGGAGAGATAAGAGACAGGAAAGGAAGAAAATTGAAGGTCAAGATAGAGAAGATAGACCCCTCTGCTGCTGTTGACGATTATGGCGGATACTGTTAATCATAGCAAGTACCAGATTATCACAGGCAAGATAAGAGCGCCCATCAAGAAGATTTTCTTAATTCCAATCAGGGAGCAAAAGATGCCTAAACATGTTCCTGTTATCAAGACAATGAAGGCGAGCCAACCAGATATTATCGGCGTCAGTATGATAAGGAAGATGATGATTGAAAAGCAGAGCCACCTATAGTTCACTTTTTCTATTAATCTGGAGAATCTTCTTGCTAGGAGAAGGGTCAAAGGGAATATAATCGCTCCGACAATCAAGGCTATTAGCATAAGAAGCATTAAATGTGAAAAAGAGATATCTGGAAGGAATTTTCCGACGAAGACTGCAACTCCTGAACGGGGCTTTTTTATGGCATATAAAGCTACGAAGCTTAGCAAGACTGTGATGGTGTTGACTGCTCCAAGAAGAATCAAGAAGGATTTCTCTTCTATTTTTTTGATTGATGATGCTATGACCCCTGCTTGAGATGCCCCGACTCCTGGAAGGAAAGAAACAAGGCTTGAAGAGAGGATGCTTAATCCTAAAGATTTGAACAGGTCTTTTTTATTGGTCTTTGTTTTTTTGAGCGATTGTTTTGGGATCTTCACATCTTGAAAGAAACTTAGTGTCAGGAGAGATGTTCCGAAAAGACCTGTAAACAAAGGAAACAAGGGCTGCTTGATGACAGTCAGATTAAGTGCAGCATATCCTAAAATTCCGGATAGAATAAATACGAGAATTGCAAAGATTTTGAGCTCTTTTTTCTCTTTCCATACTAAGAACAGTGACAGTGATATCAGAAGAAAAGCCATTATCTTTGAGAGATAGGGATAAAACAAAGGGGCTGTCGGAATAAATATCAAAGATAAGATAATTGCAATGATAATCCCTGAGAAACAGCCAATTGAAGTCAATTTAATCGCTTCATATCCATGGCCTTCTAGAAGCATCCTATGGCCTGGCAGAATTGAGAGGGCAGTGTCTTCTTCAGGAGCTCCTAAGAATATAGAGGGAAGAAAATCAAGAAAAGTATGGGCTATTGTCATAGATATGATAAATACTGCGAGAGCTAAAGGACTTGTCAGCGAGAGAAAAAAAGTAGAATATGTAAACAGAAGAGTTGCAACAAGATTTATATGGATTCCGGGGATAAGACCCGAGAGTATTCCAAAAACTATTCCTATTAAGACCGCCAGGATTATATCCAGCATTTTTATGTCCCTTTTTAGTTTGTAAATGTCTCTTTCTGGTTTTACATCTTGCAGCACTCTGCATCAGCAGACAACGTTGTGCTGCGCATTTACATAAAGATATGGGCTCATCATCTATGGCCTAACTCAAAACTTTTATCTTGCTTGCTTCGATTTGCGTCTCCTCCTGATATTCTGAGACCTTCCCTATAACTTGAATAGCCTGATTCTGGGTCAAGTTTATATCTTGTCTCCAAACTACGGTTATGCTTGCATTTGAATCATCTTTCAGGTCAATTAAGACTATTGGATTAGGATAATCAGGACTTTTTATCTTTTGGATATCTTGGACTTGACCTTGAACCTTCGCATATTCATCTAACATTTTCTTGTCTATGTCAGAAATCTTAACCAATTTTGGTTCAAGAATTTGTGCTAGAACAACAATGATAAAAATCCCAATGATAGACAGAATAAGGGAGAGAGTCTTGGGATTTTTTAGTTTCAGGGGCATTAAATAGGAGTGTAAAGAGAGATATAAATGTTAATAAAATATGCGCTTCTTCTGAACATCATTAGATATTGAGAGTTTATATCTTTCAGAAAGATATAAAAAACCAGAGAAATTATCATAATCATGGATGTAAAA
>CAZKFK010000021.1:0-9828 GCA_964552095.1 Candidatus Woesearchaeota archaeon
GCATGCAGGAATTCTGTAATATTAAGAAACAATCCGATAATACAGGGAAAGGGCGTGCTTCCAGATGTCTACCCTTTGACTTGCAAAACTGAAGAGATAACTATCAAGGACCAGAATCCAGAATTTATTAAAAGAACAGTTGCAAATGCGATGTATGATTGTTGGTGGATGCTTGGAGAAGGCAAAATAAATTTCTTTAGCGAAAGTGGTTGGAGAGAGTTTGGGGTTCCGGGAGCTGGTACTGCAAAAGCAAAGTGCGTCATTTGCTCTGTGATAAAATTCGACGACACAATAAAGGAAAATCCCCTTCAATTGGATCTTGCCCGATATCTTTCAGAGAACAAAGTCCCCTTAAAGAATCTGACTTATCTTGAGTATTTCACTAATGGAGACATGACCAAATTGCCTAGTGAGATTGATACAGAAAAAGTTGATACTTCTAAAGATCAAATGGTCGTATATATGAGCATAAAAGGAACTGATCTTGGACAAGCTATTGCAAGTGTTGCTGGATTTGGGGGGGGTTCTTTTTTTGCGACTGGAAATGTTTTGCGTCTTCTTGGAGTTGGTTTAAAGACTACTTTAAAATTTGCTGGATGGGTCGGAGTAGCTATTACCGTCGCCGAAATCGCTGGACAGACAATTACGCAGGCAACTACTGCACGTGCTGCAGCAGTGCACTGCGACGGTAATACTAAAGGATGCAATGCGCTTGTTGTCGCAGACTATGATGCGGAGAATCTCAACCGTATTTGCCAAGAGATTCAAAGCATCCCCTGAAAAAATTTATTAACCTAGATAGTTTTCATTTCTATGATAAATAGAAGAGGTGGTGAGAATCTTACTTTTCAGTCTATAATGACTATCTTCTTTCTTGTGCTGTTATTCGCTGTGCTTATTTTTTTCTTGGTGAATAATGCTTCGGGGAATCTTGCCAAGAAACAGCTTGTTGCCAAGCAATTATGCTTAGTCATGACAGAATCAGAGCCAGGAACTCTCATTAATCTCTCTTTCAATGGAATAGTCGAGAGAAAAGATGCTGGATTCATGATAAAGAAGGACAGTGTAGATGTTGTCGGCTACTATTATCCTTGTTATGGAAAAGATTTCACAGTCACAAAAGATGAAAAATTCTGGCTCATCGATATAAAACAATGAAATAAATCAAAATAAAAACACAAAGTAAAAAACAGACCATAAAAGATGTTAAAGAATAGAAAAGCACAATCAGAGTACCCCGTGATTTTCATCTACAGGTTCTTGATAATTGTGCTGGTCATAGGGACCATTATCGGGATAGTATGGTGGAGATTCTCCAAGCCCTATGATGTGAGGCCCATTGAAGCCAGTGCTCTTGCACAAAAATGCATCTCTTGCCTCACAGATACAGGGGCGATTATGCCCAATACTTTCAATGAAAAGACTATCTCAGAGTGTCTAGAGATCGATAAAGAGAATCTGTTCATGAATCTGACACTTAAAGGTCCGAGCGACACTTTCTTTGCAATCGGAAATCTAGACCTTGAACCTTATTGCGGCGAGAAGAAACCAGCTGGAAAATACATGCCTTCATGCTTCAATGAGACTTATCGAGTCCTTAATTCGAGCTATATGCTGACTGATCTGAATATGGTAATAATGATCGAAAAACAAGAAAAAAATGTCTAAAAAAATCATAGAAAAAAGAATGAAAATAAAGAAAAACAGAAAAGGACAGGTCGGGGAGGTCATTGAGGACTTTCCTGCTTTCATAGTCATAGCGCTCATGCTATTGATATTGATAATCCTGACTGTTGTTCTGTATACGGGGGAAGTTAAGGCAAGACAGCTGAAGATAGATGAAAAGATCATCCTTGATAAGATGAGGGTCATGCTTAACTCTTTGATGCAGGAGAAGCAGGATAGTGGGGGGACTTTTGCAGACATGATAAGAAGCAAAGACCCTAAAGTTCAAGAAAGGCTGAACAAAGAGATGTGGATGATCTATGAGGCATATAACAATAGGCACTTTCCTGTTTCAACATATGGGGGGAATGTGAAAATCTACTACACAGATACTATAAATGAATGTGATAAGATAGATAGTTTTGGAAAGAACACCTGCGTCTTCATTCCAGGACAAGAACCTATACTAGTCAAAGTAATCACATTTTATAGCGGATTATGAAAATGACGCTCCTCGCCCTAAAGGGCGAGGTATCTGTATGTAAAAAGAAACGCATTAATGCTAAACAAAGCGTATTGAGATAAAATGTTAATAAGAGCTTGCTTAACACTTATAAATTTGGAGGATGGCGATTCCTCGTTCGGCATAAATGCCGAAGTATCCTCGCCATATATGTAATGAAGAATATAAAAACAAGATTGATGAGAGATAGAAGGGGGATCGGATTTGGGAGGATGCTTGCAATAATCGTCCTTGTCTTGCTAGGATTATGTTTTTGGATAATGACTACAGCAGTCCCAAAAATAGAGGCAAGTATCGGGACAGACCAGACAAACTTGATAGAGGAAACGAACCAGAAGATATATTTTCAGGATGCGATAAGACTGGGTTTTTCTAAAGCTATGAGGGCTCTTGCGGATAATTCTTTCATAAGCAAAGACAATCCTGATTGCTTGATTCATGGGGCATCGATTATCTTAAATGAGAACTGCAAACCCGAGACAGAGTATATCAGATATACTTTGCCCAAAGAGACAGCAAAATATGTGCAAGAGTACATCAAAAAGTATTTCAATGAAGAGATTCCAGTAGATTGCGGCATCGAACAGGACTTATTGACCTGCGAGACAGGGGAAATCGAGTTGAACAGCTCTAAAACGGGACCGTATTTCAGCTATTCTCTAGAACATAATCTTAAATTAAAAGACTCTGTTTCCTTGACAGAGAAGAATATTGAAGAAGCTAAAGATATCTACGAGATGGCGAAAACATGCACTTCTTCATGCACTATGGGCTCAGAGGTCTGGCAGCTCGTGACTTTTGAAGATCAGGGAGATTTCTTCATCTTCTCATTGAAGACGAAGAATGCATATCCCAAAGACGATGGATATGAAAACATAATCTGGAATTTTGTGATTAAGAAATAGTGCAGAGATATATGCTTTTTGCCACATAAAACTTTAAAAATAAAACCTTGTTTCTTGGGAGATGATAAAAGCGCCATATGAGCAGCTGATTGATAAGATATCAAAACTAGCTGGCTTAGAAAAAGAGGAAGTCACAAGGAGGATTGAGGCTAAAAAGGCGAAGCTTTCTGGACTTATCAGCAATGAAGGAGCTGCGCAGATAGTCGCTGCTGAACTCGGAGTCTCTTTTGAAAAACAAAAACTGAAGATATCTGACCTAATGATAGGGATGAAAAAAATCTCTGTGACTGGCAAGATAATCGAAGAACCAGTGATAAAAACTTTCAAGAGACAGCAGCAGGATGCTGAAGTCGCTTTTTTCTTGATAGCAGATGATACTTCTAACATCCGGGTCGTCCTTTGGGATACAAAAGACATTGACTTGATAAAGAATGGGACAATCAAGAAAGATGTTGTCATAGACATAAAGAATGCAGATGTCAGAGGAACTACTGTTAGGGACTTGCACTTGAATTCAAGTTCTGATCTTTCTTTGAGCGACACAAAGTTTGACAGTGTTGTCACAATAAAAGAAGCTCCTTTGATGAAGAAGATAAAAGAAATCAGGGCGAATGAGAGCGCAAGTGTCAGAGCCTATATGTTGCAGATGTTCAATCTATCTTTCTTCAACGTCTGCCCAGAGTGCAACATGAAGCTGAATGTTGAGGGGGATAAGTTCATATGCGTCAGGCATGGGCCTGTAATGCCGAAGAAAAGAGCTATAATGAACATGATAATAGATGATGGCACAGAGAATATGAGGGCTATTGCTTTCAATGACACTATATTGAAGATATTCAATCTTCAAGATAATTCTAAACTCGAGGACCCCATGTTCATCGCTGAAAAAAAAGAGGATATGCTTGGAACAGAGTTCTTGTTCACAGGCAGGATAAAGAAGAACGCTCTTTTCAACAGAGACGAGATAATCCTCTCAACATTCGAGAAGACAAATCCAGACATGATAATCAAAGAGTTTTCTCAAGACGCAGGATAAATTTAAATTCTTAAGAGATATCTTGTAAAATGGCGCTTATTGATATTATGGGTTATACTGCAGGCATTCTTGTAGTCATTTCTTTGCTGCCACAAGCGATAAAGAGTTGGAGAACAAAATCAACAAGGGATATCTCATTATGGAGGTATATCATCTATATAATCGGCCTTGTTCTTTGGATTACTTATGCTATCATCATAAAAAATGGGCCTGTCGCTGCCATGAATTCTGTTGGACTAATTCTAGCATTGATTATTTTTGGATTAAAGATTAGATATGGATAAAAATGCTCTCAAGGACACACTTTGTCTTCAACTTGATGATATTCTTGATTCTGATTAAGTTCAATGTTTTTGCCCTTACTTGGATAACTGGTTTGATTTGCTTTCTTGCCACGATGCTACCTGATATAGATGTGGCTGGCTCATGGATAAGCAAAAAAGCTGAGCCTTTGAGCAACCTGCTTCAAGTATTTGTTGTACATAGAGAAGTATTCCATACGCTGGCTTTTGCCCTACTTATTGGTTTGATTGTGTTCTTGATATCTCAGAATTGGCTCTATGCAATAATTACTGCTTCATTCTACTTTTTACATCTTCTTCTTGATTGTACAACTAAATCAGGAATAAACTTGTTCTGGCCAGCAAAATCAAGGATAAAAGGCAAGATAAAAACAGGGAGTTTGACAGAGGCTATCTTGTTTATCATATTCGCTTTTGTCTCTATAATCTTGATTATCATGATAATCTGAGATTATTTTTGTCTTAATAATATATATTCTAGACAGAAATAATGCTTATAAACCCAGATTATTTGAAATAAGCAGGTGAGGCATTATGGCTAAGGAAAAAGAGAAAGAAGAAGAAAAATCAAGTGAAGAATTGAAGCTTACAGACCTTCCTGGAATAGGGGCGACTACAGCTGCAAAGCTTGAGGAAGTCGGCTATGGAGATCTTATGAGTGTTGCTGTCATGACTCCTTCTGACCTTTCTGCTCTGGCTGATTTGACAGAGGCCACTGCAAGAAAAGCCATAGCAGCAGCAAGGAAGATGCTAAGACTTGAATTTGAGGATGCTACTGAATACTTGAAAAGAAGATCAGAGGTAATAAAGATAAACACTGGCTCAAAGAACTTGAATACCTTGCTAGGGGGGGGTGTTGAGACAAGGGCCATGACAGAGGCTTACGGTGCTTTTGGTTCTGGAAAATCACAATTAGCTCATCAATTAGCTGTAAATGTCCAACTTCCAATTGAGAAGGGCGGAGCAAATGGCAAGGCTGTCTGGATAGATACAGAGAGCACATTCAGACCAGAGAGAATAAAACAGATGTGTGAAGCTCTTGGACTTGATTTCACAAAGACCTTGAAGAACATTTTTGTTGCTAGGGCCTTTAATTCAGATCATCAGATCCTTTTGGTCGATAAGGTTTCAGAGCTCATCAAGAATGGAGAGCCTATAAGATTATTGATTGTCGATTCTTTGACAGCACATTTCAGAGCTGAATTCGCAGGAAGAGGACAACTTGCAGATAGGCAACAGAGATTGAACAAGCATCTTCATAATCTTATGAGACTTGCTGAGGCGCATAATGTCGCAGTCTACATAACAAATCAAGTAATGTCAGACCCTGCTATGATGTTCGGAGACCCAACTAGGGCAATCGGAGGAAACATAGTTGGACATGCTTCAACTTATAGAGTTTATCTAAGAAAAGGGAAGAAAGGTTCAAGAATAGCGAAGATGATTGATGCTCCAAACTTGCCTGAGAGCGAGGCTGTTTTCTTTGTCCATGAATCTGGGATAAATGATGAAGAACCTTAATTCTAAAAAAAGGATTATTTGAATTGGTCATCTAAACTTGGCTTTTCTTTCTTCTTTTTTGTTGAGGATTTTGATTTTGGCTTTGTCTTTTGAACTGTCCTTGTCGTCTCTTTTATAACAACCACTTTATCTTCATCTGGCTCATAAGAATCTTCTGATTCAGAAGTCTTATTCAAGTCCAGCATGCCTGCCTTGACTTTAATATTTGATGCCAAGGGCTCTAGAACTTTTGAGAATGATTTTTGCAGTGCAGCTACATTCGCGGCTATGTCTTTCATCCTTGAGCTGTCTTCTTGAATCTTTTTTATCACTTGATCTCGAAGACTTTCCATATAAGCGACCTGTTGTTTCTGTTTCTCTTCAAGATTTCTCAGCTTTATCTGAAGAATCTGGAGATTTGAATCTGAATCAGAACTTGGCCTCTGAATCATAGGGATTTTGGGGGCAGAACGTGAAAGGACAGGCTCTTCTTCACTGGCTTCTTGAACTGCTTGATTCCTATCTAGCTCAAGCTTTACTTTGGCTTGATGGAATGCATCAGACATCTCTGTTGGAGTATAGCCTTTCTCTTTGAGATATCTTATGATATCGACATCTTTGTAGCCTCGCTTGTTCATCTCCAATACAATGTTTGTCGGGACAGGGCGTGTTGGCATCTTTTAGTTAATTGAGTTTTAATTTAGGTATGTTGAATGTATTGTTTACATGGTTTGGTGAACTCTCAAGTTCACAACGTTGCAAACCATTTTTTATTATTTTATATTACCTCAATTTATTTATTTTATTCTTCAACTGGAATAATCTTATCCTTTGAACTGGCTTTTTTATTTTTTAAAGCTGAATTAAGCATCTTTTTGACGTCATCAAGAGTCGCGTAGTGCATGGGCTCCCAGGATTTCATATATTTATCTAGGACTTGGAGCTCTTGCTTTCTCGCATAATCAGCTGACTGCTCAAGCAAGATTTGGGCTGTATCTCTTATCTTGTCCATATCTTGTTTCAAAGAGGCCATGTCATCAGAGAGCATCGCCATTTCTTTTGTGAGTCTTTGATTATTGCCAAGCATTGTCTGGCTTAGAACTGCAAGTTTCTCGTTTATTATATTCTGTCTCTCTTCAATATCATTGATTCTTGTGCTGAACTGAGAGAGCATAGCGCTTAGCATGCCTGCCTGCCTTGGGTCTTGTGCCATTTTGTCTTTTTACATTCAACTCTTTTTCATTATTATCATGTTTGGATGATTTAAATATTTTCGTATGTAAACTCGTAAACAAAGGTTTTTTAATTAAGGAATTCTTTTATATGATAGAAAAAGAGACAGGAAAATAATTTGAAAAGAAGAGGAAAGCAAAATGATGTTCAAGGATGAGACAAAGCTGTATGCTTATGAAGTCAAGAGAGAGGCGGGGCAGGATGTTGTATATGTAAATTATATGGGTGCTGCAAGTGTCCCAGATATTGCGGATTCTCCTGTGATAATGTCCAGAGTCATAGACTATCTTATAGAAGTTCCATCAGCATCTAAAGTAGTTTTTGTGCAGCAGAGAAACTACAGCTATCCCTATAATCAGATTGAGATGCTATTAGAGATTGCGCAGATGTATGAAAAACTGATAAAACAAGACAGAGTCCTTCTGACTTCAGAGCTTGCACCCTATGCTTGTAAAAGATGTCTAGCTAGAAGATATGATGCGATGAGATATCTTGTCCTGACTTTGATGAAACAAGACCCTATAGCTTGCTATACAGAGGCTAAGAGGATATACCAGCAAGAGAAAGCCAGTGTCCCAAATGTCGTCCCTGATTGCGCTAAGTGCCAAGAGGGATTTTTGAGGCTTTTGGCGAAGATAATCTTAATGCTTCAAAAAACAAAATTGATAAAGAGTGTAGAAGGAAGTTTGAAAGAGTATAAATTAAAAGACAGAAAGATATATCAAGAGATATTCAGGGCAGAGATAATCCCGAACTTCACTTTCACAAGATTAGTCGCTTCAATCCCTGCTGATGCTGAGATAGTCGATGAATATGAGATCGGCGAAGAGTATGACAGAAGCACAGTCACTATCTTGAAAATCCCTAATCAAACAAAGTATCTCTATCATCTCAATTCTCCAGAATTCTCTTTGAATGAGGATCTTCAAAATCTTGTGAATGTTGCAAGAAATGTTCTGCTTGAGCATAAACCAAGGTCTGAGGAGTTCACAGATCCTGCAAGAATCAGACAAGTCTTCTTCAATATAGCTAAGGACCTTCTTCAAGAGATTGCAAGTTCTAGAAAAATGGACTTGGGATTCAAACAAATCAATAGGCTCGCTACTATCTTAGTCAGGAGCACAATAGGTTTTGGATTAGTTGAAGTCTTGCTTCAAGACGAGAACTTGCAAGATATAATTGTGAATAGTCCTGCAGGAGCTGTTCCGATATTTATCAGACATCAAGAGTATGATGAATGCGATACGAACATTGTTCCAAGCCAGGAGGATGTTGATTCATGGGCAGCTAAGTTCAGGATGATGTCAGGAAGGCCTTTAGATGAAGCGAATCCTGTTTTAGATACAGAACTTGAGATAGGGACAGCTAGAGCAAGAGTCGCTATAATCCAACAGCCTCTAAGTCCTTATGGCCTTGCTTATGCTTTCAGAAGACATAGGGAGAAACCATGGACCCTGCCTCTTTTTGTCAAGAACAAGATGCTCAATGCTATGTCTGCTGGGCTTTTATCATTCTTGATTGATGGCGGAAGGACTTTGTTGATAGCTGGGACAAGAAGCTCAGGAAAAACTTCTCTCTTGGGAGCTTGTATGCTCGAGATAATGAACAAATATAGGGTCATTGTCATAGAGGGCACGATGGAGCTGCCAGTAGATGCTATGAGAAATCTTGGCTATGATATCCTGAGGATGAAAGTCAGAGAGGCTTTGGCAAGAGAGACTACAGAGATGGCTGCTGATGAGGGCATCAGGACTTCTTTGAGATTAGGAGATTCATGCTTGATAGTGGGAGAAGTCAGAAGCCAGGAAGCTCTTGCTCTATACGAGGCAATGCGGGTAGGGGCTCTAGCTAATGTTGTGGCTGGAACAATCCATGGAGCAAGTCCTTACGGAGTTTTTGATAGAGTTGTAAATGATTTGAAAGTCCCTACAACAAGTTTCAAAGCAACAGATATCATAACTGTCGTTAATCCAATCAAAAGCTCAGATGGCATGCATAGATGGCGTCGAGTCCTTGAAATAACTGAAGTAAGAAAACAGTGGCAAACAGACCCTCTTGCTGAAAAAGGTTTTATTGACCTCATGAAGTATGATGTAATCAAAGATGATCTTAAATCGACTGATGACTTCGTGAATGGAGAATCAGAGGTCTTGAAAGAGATTGCTTCAAATGTCAAGGGCTGGGCAGGCTCGTGGGATGCTGTCTGGGATAATATTCTTTTAAGAGCTAAGATAAAACAAGCTTTAGTTGAGATGAGTGTCAAGGCGAAGATGCCTGAGCTCCTTGAGGCAGAGTGGGTGCAGAAATCGAATAATGCTTTCCATGACATCTCTGAGAAAGTGCAGAATGAGATAGGCCTGCCAAAAGGAAAAAGAGTCTATAAAGACTGGGAAGAGTGGATAAAGAAGGAGATAAAGAAAGGAAAATAGAAAGATAGATAAATATGAGATTGATTTAATTAAGATGTTCGACTTTGAAGAGGTTGTGGCTTGGGTGGTTTCAGCAGTCATGATGGGCTTTCTTATGTCTATGAAAATCATAGGCAAGTTCCTTTATTTTGAGACTGCCCAGATATGGTTGAATCTTGCCTTCGCTTTGGTTATGATATTCTTGTTCATACTTGGGATGAAACTGATGGCCTATTACTATAATTGCAATATAAAA
>CAZKFK010000022.1:0-9014 GCA_964552095.1 Candidatus Woesearchaeota archaeon
TTTAAGCAGTTATTTCATATCAATCAGACATGAAAAAGAAAAGTCATATCATTGCGGTAGTGGGAATGACCGGGTCAGGCAAGTCTGTTGTCTCGGATTACTTAGTGTCTAAAGGGTATCAATTTCTAAGATGCGGCCAGATAACTTTAGATATAATCAAGAAGAAAGGCCTTAAACCGAGTGAAGAGAATGAAAAAATCATCAGAGAGGGCATCAGAAAAGAGCATGGCATGGCAGCTTATGCTATAATGAACAAGGAAAAGATAGACAAGATGCTGAAAAAAGGGAATGTTGTCATAGATGGACTATATTCCTGGTCAGAGTATAAGTTCTTGAAGAATGTTTATCAAGATGATTTTAAGGTCTTAGCTATAATCTCTGATCCTGAAACAAGATACCAAAGACTAGAAAAAAGGAAAGAGATTGATGAAAAGATGAGGCATAGGCCAGCATCTAGAGAACAGGCCATGTCAAGAGATTATGCGGAGATAGAGAATATAGAAAAAGGCGGACCTATAGCCATGGCAGACTATGTTGTCATCAATTCTGGGACAAAAGAAGAATTAATCGAAAAGATAAAGAATATTTTTGAATGCAACAGAAGATTAGAGTGGGACGAGTATTTCATGCAGATTGTGCACGCTGTCTCGAAAAGAGCTACTTGTGATAGGGGGAAGACTGCTTGTATAATTGTGAAGAATAAGAGGATAATCGCTACAGGTTATGTCGGCTCTCCGATAGGCTTGCCCCATTGCGATGAGGTTGGGCATCTTTATGAGATGAGATATGATGAGCAGGGGAATAAGACAGAACACTGTATAAGGACGATTCATGCTGAACAAAATGCAATTGCTCAGGCTGCAAAATATGGAATAAGTGTCGATGGAGCAACTCTATACATGAAACTCGAGCCATGCTTCTGGTGCGCCAAGCAATTGATAAATGCAGGAATCAAAAGAATTGTTTGTGAAAAAAGGTATCATGGGGCCAAGTTGACTAGGCATATGCTGAAGCAAGCTGGAGTAAAACTTGAAGTCCTTCATGACGAGATGGCTACTTACGATAGAATGTGATTAGAGTTGAGCCATGAGAACCCTTATATCGGGACTTAAGAGAGTGACTTTATCGTCTTGGCTTCTGAGAGCGCGATAGATTCTTTGCAAAAACTCTCTCTTTGATTTGTCCATATATAATTCCATGTAGTATTCTGGCTTTGTCTTTTTCAAGATTCTCCAGAACAAAGAACTGACATTCGGATAGGGATATCTTGTTATTATAATAGAATTGCATATTTCTCCTGGAAAATCAACTCCGCGATTGCATTTTGTCGAATACAGAGTGTCTATTGTGCCTTTCTTGAATTCCTGAATATTTTTTCCTGTCTTGTCCTCTTTCTGAGCTATTTTAAGTTTTTCTTGAGTCATCATGTTTTTATCGAGAGCATAGATGATCAATTCATGTTCATTTGGAAGGTCAGAGAATGCTGTGACATTCACAAGTAAGGGTTTCTTCGCTTCTTGGATAGAGGCTTGCAGAGCTTGAAGGTATTTCTTTCTTGAGGCAAAGCCTTTCTGGAAGTTCTCATACTTGCATGAGAATTCCTGGCCTGTCCTATGTTTCTTCAAGGTTCCTGGAAGTTTTGTCTCTGCTTCTATTATCTTGAAATTCTTCAGGCCAAAGACATCCCTGAGAACTTGCGATGAATGGATTGTGCCGGACATAAGCACAAGTATCTTGTTCTTCTCGATGAATTCAGAGAATCTTTTCTCTAGATTTATCGTCACTAATCTTGCGAATATATCTCTATCTTCCAGAGTATATGTTATGAAAGTCTCATCGAACATGTTCTTGAATGTCTTTGCGACTTCTTCGACGTGAAAACAGTAATTTTCCTCGTCACATGTCACTTCATCAAGGAGCCCTGATTCTAAGAAAAGATTGAGGATATCTTTTATCTTAGTGTCCTTTAGGTCAAGAATCTCTTGGTTTTCGATTGCAGAATCGATTTTTGGGCTATTCAAGAAAGACCTTGTGAGAGTCATAAGCTCATTTATCACTTTGTCTATCTTCTCTGATTCTGAAAATAGAGTCCCTAGGGCATTGAAAAGCTTATTCAGATTGATTGTCTTTGAATTCGAGAGATTGTCTAAGAATTCGTCACATTCATCTATGATTTCGAGTTCTGTCGCTGGCTTCCTGTCCATTATTGTCTCAAGCTTATACTTTTCACTATTGAAGATTAGGACATCAGAATCAAGATATGAATGAAACTGCTCATAATAAGGACACCATTTTTTTCTTTGATAGATCTTGAACGAACGGCCTGACAAGCCTTCATACTCCCGCTTTTTGGCTTCCAAGTTCAGCTCCATCTCACTGGGGATTATGGGAGACCAGTAGGGACATAAAGGAGCCAGGACTCTTCTTGATATAAGGTCAAGAGAGGAGAAGTACTTTGTATCTAAGTCTGGGATTTTTTTCAGATAATTATAGATTGTCTTTGAGTTCTTATCCTTTATCTCTATCTTACATGGCAAGAATGGATTGTCACAGGATTCATCTTGATTAAAATCTCGTTTTGTTGAAAAATCATCTAATCTCAGGTCTTTTCCTTCAATCTCCATGTCTTGTTCTTTTATGAAGGGACACATATGGTTCTGCCTCCCTGTTATGACCTTTATCTTCAATTTTTCCCCATCTTTTTTAAGAAGAAACTTCTTATTCGTGTAATCTTCTTCATATTGTTTTTGAAGTGATTTGACTGGAACAACTATTGATGTCTTGCCAAGTTCTTTTGCCAGATTCAAGGCTATAGCAGATTTTCCAGTGCCACAGACTCCGTGGACAAAGATGACTTTATGGCCCTCTTCGATAGCCTTGAGGATTTCCTTAACAATGTCTTCTTGAGTCTTGCCATTTGAAAATTGCATGGGCCTCAATTCCACATGTTCTTCTTCGCCTTTTTTTTCTTTTAATGACCACATTTTTTATTATATACTCTGGGTTAAGTGTTTATTATAGGCAAGATATGTTGTGCTTCAGCACTCTTGCAAGATTATAGGCTCTTTTTTCTCAAATATTTATTGAACAGAAATGCGCTTAAAAGGATTTCTATGATAAATTAGAGTCTTGGATTGTAAGGATTGTCGTCGTGATGTCTTGCTCTTACTTCATCTGGATCACTAAAAAAAGGAGTTCTTCCTGCCTCTATATCTAATTGGCTTGCATCATATTCCCATGCAGGATTTGGGGCCCATGTAGTATGCATCCATTCAACATTAACTATACCTGCTATTGATGAACGAGCTAAATTGACCATTTTTACTACATCTTGATGCATTTAAATATTTATTCCCTATCGTTCAAGCCATTCAGCCTCATCTTGAAGCCTGAGCTCTTCAGAGAATCTCTGTCTCTGAGCTCGATTTCTTAAGGCAAGTTTTAGATATTCTAAATCCTGCATCGCTTGCTTCTTGGATATATGGATGTGCGGGGCGAGCTTCTCTGCTATTGCTTTCTTCTTCAACTTCCTCTGGTTTGACATCCAAATCTTTAAGAGCCTTGATGGAGGCCTGTATTTTATGTAGGGCATTCTTTCTTCAAGCTTATCATGGTCTTTTGAAATAGCAATCCCTTGGGTCAGTAAAGAGGATATATAGACTAAGAAACGCCAGTGCTGCTGCCTATGTATCCTGCCTTTGTAGACATCAGCCAAACTCAATAAGTCGTAGGCTCTCTCAAGCTCTTTGCCCTTGTAGAGCTGAGGGATGTTCTCATCTAACCATAGAAAAAAATCATCAAAATCAAGTTTTTCGACTTGGTCAAAAGCACCATGAGCTTGCCTTGTTTCAAGGATTTTTTTTAGAGCTTCGATGATGCTGACTTCTTTCTCTCTTGAATCAAGAAACTCTAAATCCTTTTTCTCTATCTTCTTTGTGAGCATAGAAGTCGCTTGCAAGTCATTTATCGCTGCTCTTGCATCTCCATTTGTCTTTTTGATAAGCTCTTGCAAAGCTTCATCTGTTATTGAGACTTTTTCCTTTTGCGCTATTGCCTTAAGAATTTTTATTATATCTGAGCACCATAAAGACTTGAGTTCAATTGACAATGATTTTGCTTTAATTTTTCTTAGATTTTCCTGCCATGGGTCATTGCATATCATTATTATAGGATAACTTGTTGTCTCAATCAATCTAAGAAGCTCTTGAATCCCTCCTCTGTCTTCTTTTCCTGAAACCCCTTCAAGTTCATCAATCAACATGACTTTGCTCTTCGCAAAAAGAGATTGTTGTGAAATGGCCTTGCCGATAATCTCTTGAATCTGCGCTTTATTCCTGAAATCAGAGGCATTCAATTCTATAATCTCTAGACCAAGCTCGTTTCCTAGAGCATAAACTAGAGAGGTCTTGCCTGAGCCCGGAGGGCCTGAAAGCAACATGGCTTTCCTTCTTTGTTTCTTGAAATTCTTGATGAAATCGATTATCTTCGGCTTTGATTCATCTTGCCCATAGATTTCGCAGGATTTTTTGGGCCTGTACTTCTCTGCCCAGAGCTGTTCATCTTGATTTGTTTGTGGCATTTTTAGATGTACATTGTTTATTTCTTGCGGCTTCATGCCAGAAAGGCACGGGCAAGACATTATATATTGTTTAGATTATTATTGATATAAATTATTTCTTTAAATTTAGTGCGCTTCATATAATCATAATAATGCGCTTCTTTTCAATTTAAGTTCTGCTTTTTTTATTAAATCAGCTATCTCTTTGAATGTGTCATAATTCTTGATAGAGCTTGAATCTATCCAGCAGAAATCTTCGTGCTCATCTGAAAGCTTGACTTTGGAGTCCTTGGGTTTGATAAGATAGGCTATGTCAATGTTGTGCCTGATTATATTTTTTCCATCAACCCTTGTCTCAAAGACATAGCTCCTTATATTAAAATATTCGATATCCTCTGTATCAAGGTCTGTTTCTTCTTTGACTTCTCTTCTTATTGCATCTTCTGGTTTTTCTCCGAACTCTATCCGTCCGCTTGGAAGTTCCCATTTTCCTGGAAAAATCTTATCATTCATGGCTCTTTTGACTATCAAGAACTTTCCCTCTTTATGGATTATGGCTCCGACAATGACTTTTTGTTCTTTTTCTTTAATCATTTTGAGGTAGGTATTAAGATTATTAATCGGGGGTTTCAGTGAAAACTTCTATTTTCACAACGTTGTGAAACCCAATTTCTTCTTAATTATACAGATAGTTATAGTCTCTTCTGGCACGCATTTATGAATGAAGCAAGCAGAGCCTCAAGCTGGATGAATTCATCACTGCCTTCTGTTAATCTGAACTCGATTTCAGCGCATCTCTCTGTGAGAAGAATCTTATTTTCTTCTGGAATATTCAAGTTCCAGAGCTCTTTCTGTATGGCTTTTATCATGTCCAGTCCGCCAAGGCCTTGTTTTAATAAAGAATCTAGAAGCAAGTTTCTTGCATCCATGAACTCTCCTTTTATAGCGAGTTCAAGGATTTTCTTTATGTTTTCGGGCTGAACCTCGCTCGTGACTTCATAAATGATTTTTTCTGTTATGTTCTTAGTGATAGAAGAAGACGCTTGAAGAAGGTTCGTGACTTTTCTTAAATCTCCTCTTGAAAGCTCAAAGATAAGGTCTTGGGCTTTATCACTTATTGAGAATTTTTCCCTCTTCGCTATATCATTGATGACTTTGAAGACATCTTTCTTCTCCCGCATCCTGAACCTGAAGACAGCGCATCTTGATTGTATTGGGTCTATTATTCTTGAGGAATTGTTACAGGAGAGGATGAATCTGCATGTCACAGTGTACTGCTCCATTGTCCTTCTTAGAGCTTGCTGGGCTTCTTTTGTCAGGGCATCGCATTCATCTAAAAGGATTATCTTAAAAGGGACATCTCCAAGAGCTTTTGTCCTTGCAAAACTCTTGACTTCCTGCCTTATGACATCTATTCCACGAGCATCAGAAGCATTCAATTCTAAGAAGTTCTCTCTCCATGAAGTCCCGAAGAATTTCTTAGCTATTATTATAGCCAAGGTTGTCTTTCCAGAGCCTGCTGGCCCTGCAAATAATAGGTGGGGCATATTCCTGGCTTGAATGAAGGCTTTGACTCTTGAAACGACATGTTCATTGCCGTCTATGTCTTCAAAGGCCTTTGGCCTGTATTTCTCAGTCCAAATCGCAGAATCTAGAGTTTCCTGTTCCTTTGCCATTTTATGCTCCAAATATGTGCTAAAAAGAATGGGTTTTTTTATAAATCTTTGTGTGCACTAGAGAGAAAAAACTTAGTAGAGATGATATCTTGGGGTGCTAGGATAGTTTCCAGAACATCCACCAACCGAGGCTCCAAAAGTCTCCTGCCCAACCAAACCTTCTTTGATTAGCTGAGGCCTTAGCTCTTTTATCCCCCATCCAATCACTAGGTAGATACGTTCCCTTATTGTCGCTTCTGGGTCTTTAACCGGAGTCTCTTTGAGATCTGAAAGTCTTGTCATGACTATCTCTGTCAAAGCTTTTGTATTTTGAGATATAACACAAGTCTCAGCTGACCTCGCTTCATTCAAGACATTGACAAGATTACTTTGTGCTTGTGTACAAGTTACACCACGAAGAAGATTAGTTACTCTATCCTTATATTCTGTTGTAGAAAATTTTGTAGCAATCTCCCCTTTAACTGCTTCACTTATTCTGCATATATTGGAATCTCGTACAGGATTTGGAACTGCATCAACTTGACTTGCTGTCATTTTCATTAGAAAATCTGATGCTTTTTAAGCATTATTGTGGTGTGGGACTTACTTTTTCACAATAACAAATCTGGGGGTCGAGAAATCAGATGTCACTGCAGTTATGGCGAGATTATTCACCTGGCATCTGAAGACAGGCTGTGAGATGGGCTGCTGCGCCCTGAAAGAAAATCTGTGGATTATGCTTTTTATCTCTTCTTCTGCAAGAAAAACTTTTGTAGGAATGAATTGGCCATTTTTCATGATCTTTATGGGAAGTTTTGGACCATCGCACTGAATCAATGTAACCTGAGAGTCTGAGACAAGGTCATTTATTCTTGCTAAATCAAAGAAATTAGCTTTATTGAATTGGCTAAAAGAAGGCACTTGCGGAATGAATTTTTTAGGCAAAGGGATTTCAAGGACTGGCTTTGCTGAAATCAAGATAGGCATAGGCACTTGGGGTTCTTTGACTTGGAGCTTCTGTATCTGTTCTGCTTCATTCTCCAGAGATTCAATAGGCTCTAAATCAAGTTCATTCAAATCAAATTCTTTTTCTTTTCTTATTATAGGGTGATGTGCGGGATGTCTTCTTGCTTCTAGAATCTTTTCAAAGAAATCTTCTACAAATTCTTTTGATATGGGCAATTCGTATGACATGATAATTCTATTTGTAAGTCAATAAAGTAAGGTTATTTATGCGCTTAATATAATCATAATAATGCGCTCCTTTTGTGCTGAGGCAAAGAAGCAATCATTTAGGGTGGTTTATATTTTAAAAATTGAAATCAGGCAGGGGCTCTGGGGTGAATTCATCATCGCCTTCATCTTTTTTCTCTTCGGTTGATTCTGAACTTGCTTCTTCACTTGACTCTTCAGTTGATTCTTCCTCGCTCTGCGATTTTATGGAAGGCTTGAAGCCTTCAAAATCAGGCATCTGTTCGCTGATCTTGCTCGAGAAATCTACTTTCTCTTCTTTCTCTTCATCGTGTTCCTTGAACTTCTTGCTCAATAATAGGATTGATTTTGCTATTGTCTGATTCTGCTCTATCAATTCATTCAGCTTATTCGATAAGGACCTTGCCTCAGGCTTCTGCTCATAAGCTCGAGAGGCATTCTCAAACAATTCTAACATCGATGTTATCTTCTTATTCAGGTCTTTAAGGTCTGTGCCTATATTCACAAGAGCATCTTGCAGTGCTATGAAGTTCTCTAGAAGGAGTTTTTCAGTATCGCTTTTACCAGCTTTTATCGGGCTTGCTCTCTCTCTAACTGTCTTTATTGTTTTGATAGTCTTTCTTTTAGTTTTTGGTTCATCCAGGTCCTTGAAATCAGGCAAATCAGATTCTAAGCTTGGCTCTTGAATCTCAGTAGTTACTGTCTTGACTATTGTCCGAGCTTTCTTTTTCACCGCTTTTTTTGGCATGATATATATAGAGGAGAGCAATTTTTAAATGTTTTGAATTCAAAACATTTAGTTGTATCAGTGCAAGAACTTGAGGGCGAACATCAATGTAATGCCTATCAAGAGGAAGATGAACTGCATTATGGATTCTATTGCTTCTGGTTTCTTATGAAGCTCTGGGATAAGGTCGCTTGTCGCGATATATATGAAGCTTCCTGCAACTATCGGCAATATAAATGTAAGGTCAAGATACTTGAATAAGAAGTATCCAGCTATGGCCCCAATCAGTGCTGTCAAGGCTGTCAAAAAGTTATACATAAGAGCTTTGCTTCTTTTGAATCCCCCATAGACTAAGACAGCATAATCCCCAATCTCTTGGGGAATTTCATGTGCGAGGATTGCTATTGATGTAGCTAATCCCAATGAAAAATTAATCATATACGAGGCTGCTATGACAAGGCCATCAAGGAAGTTATGGATTGAATCGCTGACAAGGTTCATATACACGAAGGGTTTTGGATGATGCTCACACTCTTTGTCATGACAGTGTCTCCAGTTCAAGAACTTCTCCATTATAAAAAAGAGAAGGATTCCGACTATGACAAGCAAGAATACAGAATCAAGGCCAATAGAACTTGCTTCTGGAATAAGGTCGAAGAAAGCTGCTCCAATCAAGCATCCTGAAGATAGCGCAACTAAGATAGAAAGGACTCGATTGAAATACAGGCTTTTTATCGAGACGAAGAAAATCCCAACTAAAGAAGCCAGACTTATTACGATGACTGATATAAGGATTGGAAGCAACATGCGGATGAAAAAGAACATGTTATTAAAAAGATTTCTATTATACAATATCTAGGAT
>CAZKFK010000023.1:0-8973 GCA_964552095.1 Candidatus Woesearchaeota archaeon
ATCCAGGGGATATGCCGCTTATCGCGACATTCGCAAGCACAGCGAGCGCGATTATCGCAATCAGCGAAGTTATGAAATATAACATGATTCCCATCGACAAGTTCTTTCCTATGCTTGATTTCTCTCCCAATTTATCCTCTCCCTCTTCTATAGTGACTAGAGTTATAGTCAGTATGAATATGACCTCGACGATATAGATTCCGACAGAGACTTGGAGCCAGTAAGGAGGTATCATCTTCGAGATGTCGAACATCTCTACAATAGTCCCTATGCTGCCTCCCCCCAATATAGAAGTCTCTGGTGAGACTCCTCCCTCGATTATGAGCTTAAGTTTTCCCAAGATGCTTGTTATCATAGATGAAAGCCCGACGATGATTGCAGCAAGCAGAGGAGCCAAGAAAGTCATGTTGCTCTTCATGCTGCTCGTTATGTCAGCTAAAAGGTCTTTTAATCTCTCATTAACTTGATGGATATTCTTTATGTAATTGCTTATCGACATCAATGCATTTGCAGCTATGTTCAAGCCTTTTTTGACAGCCTCTATCATTATCTGCATCGAAGTCTTCAAGATTTCAGAAGGATAGTAGTTGATTGCTCCTCGTGCAGGATTGAATATAGCTTCTTCGACAGACATGCCAGCCTGTTGGATGTTCATGTTCACCATCGAGAAGAAGCCAGCAGAAGGGCTTCCCTTCGCGCTCTGAGCGACTCTGCCAAATGACATTTCAGCAGGAGTCCCATCAGCTAATCTATTCCCAAGTTGGAATATTGAGCCAGAGAATTCTTGTTCAAGTTTCTTGGTCTGTTCTCTTGTTTTCATCAACTTCTCGGTCTTCAATTTATAAGATATGATGAAGAATATAGCAACAGCGAGAGGGACAAAGAGAGACATCAGCAGAGCCACGACCCCAAAGGGCCCGACAACATGTCCTGCAGCATCTATCTTAAAATCGAATAAACTCTGATTTCCTAAAAATCCAAGGCCAATCTCCTCAAATGTATAATCTTTTTTCAACCCCAATAATCCTGAGCCGAACTGGAATATGAATGGCAGGATTCCGATGATGAAAAGAGGAAGTGCAAGAAAGAATGCTTTCCAGTAGTGTGACTTATCTGCATAATACTTATAGTTCTTGTTCCTCTCCAGAAGCTCTGTCTCTCCAAAACCTCCTGGTCTCTTCGCGAGGACATTATTTGTCATATAGAATATAGCGAAGGGGATCACAAGATTGAAGAGAACAACAACATGATACCACTGTATTGCTCCTTGTAACAGCGTTGATCCCAAAGGAAGCAAGGCAAGTCCGAGAGTCGGAAGCACAATACCCAACATATAGATGTTCGTGATAGGAGATTTTACATCATGGGTGAAGTGCAGCATCTTCTCATAGACTCCGTCAAGAATTATCTGAAGCGCCTTATCAAGAGGGTAGATTCTTCGTTCTTCAACTGGCTCATATAATGAACTCTCAATCATGTGGAAAGATTCAACAAATTCAGGGCATGAATCTCTCCAAGTCTCGAGATAGGAATCAAGAGCATCCTTGATTGTAGAATACTTAGAGGTTTCAACATCCCAGAATATTTTTTTCAAGTCAAGAGATAGGGGCGGCTGAAGATGTTCTGAAGCGAACTTGATAGCTCTTTCAAGATTGCTTGTATGCCTCATATGGACAACTATGTATAAGATGCAAGGTATCATCTGGCTTGAAGCCTTGAGCTTCCATTTCTGTGCTACTCTTGAAGGCAGTGTGTTGAAATAATAGAATGCGAAAAAAGATGAACAGACTAACAAGAAGAATATGAGAAAAAGCTCTCCTCCAAATTGATTAGTCAATAAATAGACTGCTGCGCAAATCAATAAAGTCAAGAATAGAGAGAAAAGAAGAGCAAACCAAGCGAATCCGGCCGCCTCATTCGGCTTTACATTAAGATGCGCCTCTCTGATGTTTTTTTCCAGTTTCTCTTGGTCTTTCTTGCTCGATTTTATTGTCAAAGATTTTCCGATGTTCTGGCATGCTTTCTCATACCAGCCGAGATTCTTCAGTGTCTCTCTCCTGAAAGTCTCATACTCTTTAGAATAGTCTTTTGGCGCCTCATTGAAGAAATCTTTTCCGAGTCTGCTTTCATATTTTCTTATGAGTTCTCTGGCATCTGCCCTAGTTGGCATAGAACTCGAATAACTTGGACTTGAGTCAGGACTTGGCGCTTTTTTTGTAGCTCTTGGTGGATTTTTATTTGGCTTAGGAATCATTTCTACCTCTTTTTGTTTCTTTTTGATAATATTCCTATATATTATACTATATTATTAATGATATAGATTATACTTAAAAATGCTTCGTATTCTTATCCTAGAAAAAGTTAAAAACACATAGAATGTAAAAAAACATGGAAATCGAAATAAGTCTTAAGGCGATTATAAAGAATGATAAAGGGGAGTATCTATTATTGAAAAGAGCAAAACCCTATCCTGGAGAGCAAGAGTCGAGATGGGACATTCCAGGAGGAAGGCTTATTCCTGGAGAAAAAATTCCAGAAGCTCTTGCAAGAGAAGTTAAAGAAGAGACAGGCATGAGCATGAAATCTATGAATATCATAAATACGCAGGACATATTAAGAGTAGCTGGAAGGCATACAATAAGAATAGCTTTTCAAACTGAAGCAGAAGGTTCTGTTACTCTTGATTCGAATGAGCATACTGAATATAAGTGGATGTCCCTTGATGAAGCTATAAAAACCCATCACGATATATACTTGACTCCTGTTCTTGAAGAGCTGAAAAAAAGTTCTTAAATTTCTTGAATTTCATAACCATAATGTATATAAATCTGAGAGATTATGATAAATATGGTGAAATCATCTTCTCTTGAACGAGGAGCGATTGCAGGGGTTGCAGGATTAGCGCTACTTCTTTTCACATGTTCATCTCCAGCCCCCCAACCTATGCCCTCTCAACCAAGAACTTCTTCAGGATATTCTGCTCCAACTCAATCAGGACAGGGTTCATCGCAAAGCCAGCCAGCAAGAACTGAGTATGAATTTATGAACTTCATGACAGCTTATAATAATCAAAGCAGTCTAGTCGGACAGAAAATAGAGCTCCGAGGTTCGGCTGTTCATGATGGACATGAGGGTCTTTTCTATGGCGGATCATTTATGGCAAGCCGGGCAGTAAGAACAAATATCTCAATGGATAATCCAGGCAGATTATATCAAGCATATCATGGCTTGATGATAGGCAAAAATCTTGATGTAAACGAAATGAGAACAAGCCTTTATGGTTCTTTCGAAAGAGTTAATGGAGAAGTTATTTTTGTAGTTGAGCGTGGAGTAATCAATTATCAGGGAAATCAGTACAATTTCTAAAGTATAAAAAATATATGTTCTAGCCCTCTAAAAAAACATTAAAGAACATATATTTTGCACAAGCAAAAAGTATATAAAGCACCCGCTTTTTAATTTCTATAACTAAATGTAACTAATAAAAAAGGTAAAATGTTAAAGATTATGAATGTTAGCGACATCGTGGGAATGAAAATTTTCACAGATTCTGGTGACTTCTTAGGCGTTATCGAAGAGGCGAACCTAGTAGATAACAAACTAGACAGCTGGCGAGTGAGAATTGGTAGAGATTCGACGCTTGCTCCATTTTTAAGCGGAGCCAGGGGTTTGATAATCCCTCACCAATACATCAAAGCATTCGGAGAAGTGATAATTGTCAGTAAGGCAGCTGTTCCAGTTAAAGAAGAAGCCTCAGAAGAGATAATCGGCTGATTATCTAAAGAAATGAGGTGACAATGGTAGACGCAGTTCAATATTCAGTATTTACGAATCCGTTTGTGCTCTATATAGTAATGCCTTTCTTGTTAGTCTTTGTTCTTATATTCTCGATTCTTGAAAAAGCAAGCATCCTCGGAGAGGGAAAAAGGCCTGCAAACGCGATTGTTGCAGCAGTCATATCATTCATATTTGTGGGAGTCCCGAGCATAGTCGGAGTCGCCATTAAGATGATCCCTTGGGTAAGCCTTATACTTGTAACTATACTCTGTGCTCTCATGGTCTTTGGATTCATGGGCATGCATATCCCGCAAGGCAAAGGCTTCAAGATAGCATTCGGAATTCTTTTCGGTCTAGCGCTTCTTGCCGTAGTGCTCTGGGCATCGGGCGTATTCTCTCTGATTCATTTTACATCTACTCTAATACAGTACATTGTCTTGGTCATAGTCTTTGGTGGAGCACTTGCTCTGATTGTAGCGACATCCCCAGTAAATGGTCATGCCCCAAGTTCCTCTGCATCTTAATTTGATTTCTTAGAAAGAATTAATCCTCTATATTATCGAAAGATATAAAAAGGTTCTTTGCTATATTTTTTTGAAAAGAGTGTATAAAAAATGGTAGATCCTTTTTCAGGCATGGGCGGATTTTATTCGATTATGAACTCCTGGCAGGAGTTTGGAGTCTTTACAGTCTTGCTTCCGCTTGTCCTGGTTTTTTCGATAGTGTTCGCGATTCTTGAGAAGATAAATATCCTCAAGAACCGTGGAGTCCATCTTGTCATAGCACTTGCAATAGGTTTTTTCACAGTCGCTAATCCCTATGTCTCTGCTTTTTTCATGCCCTTATTCTCGAATTTAGCGATTGGCGTCGCGATACTAGTCGTTCTGGTCATCTTGATGGGTGTTGCGATAAAACCAGATGATAAGTCTTTCCCATACATATTTGGGATCGTTGGAGGAATACTGTTCATCGTCATCCTCGCCAGAACAGGGATGTTGAGAGTGATATTCGGCGAGAACATAGACCTTTGGTTGATGCAGAATTCAGCATGGGTCGTGTTGATAATAGTCTTGCTTATCCTTGGTGTAGGCGTCGCTCTTGGCGCTAGAAGAGAGTCAGAAATAAAATTAAAAAATTTAGGCGGATTATAAAAAGATGGCTGTAGCACTCGATTTATCCGGACTCGGAACATTCATGCCAGTCTTCGCTTTCATGCTTGTTTTTGTCGTTGTCTATGCTCTATTATCAAAAACAAAACTTCTTGGAGAGCACAAGTTCGTGCACATCTTCGTCAGTTTTTGCATAGGCATAATCTTTATCATCTCTGCCAATGCAATAGAATATGTCAAAGTGACTACGCCTTTCTTTGTAGCATTTATGATAAGCTTGTTATTTATCATGTTGATAGTCGGACTGTTCAAAGGGAAATTCGAAGATTTCTTTAAAGGCAATGGCTTCGGCTGGTTCTTAGTAGTTGTGTTGATAGTCATCTTCGTGTTTTCAGCTTTATTCATCTTCGCGCCTTTAATCAATCAATATATGGCAGGTCCTAAGAAATTCCTGTTGCAGCCGCAGATTCTCGGTGTCATAATCCTTGTTGCCTTGACAGTCTTTGCATCCTGGCTCCTATCTAAGAAATAATTCTAGAGATTTTTACATCATCCTTCTTCCAAATTTCTTTGCAAGTTTTTGTAAAGTCTTCTGGTCCATCTTTCCATTCCCCATGCCAGTCATCCCCTGCCCTAATGAACCCGTGGTAAACTCTTTTATCATCTTGTACTGCTTTACAAGCTCTCTGATCTCATTTGTCGGAACATTGCTGCCTTTTGAGATTCTTGCGATTCTTGAACTATCAAGCAAGTCAGGGTCCTCCTTCTCTGCTTGTGTCATAGAATCTATTGCGAATCTCCATCTTTTCATCTTCTCTTCTTGCACATTGAACATATCTGGAAGTTTCTTTCCCACACTTGACCCCAAATTTCCGAGGCCTGGAACAAGCTCAGCGACTTTATCTAAAGGTCCCATCTTCTGCATATTCTTTATCTGATCGCAGAAATCAACTAAAGTGAACTTGCCTTCTTTCAATCTATCCTGAAATTTTACTTGTTCTTTTTCGTCTATAAGAGTCTGTGTCTTCTCCAATAATGCCTTGAGATCCCCCATGCCCAAGAGCCTTGACACAAAGCTCGAAGGATCAAAAGTCTCAATGTCTTGAAGCTTTTCTCCTGTTCCAATAAAAATTACTTTTGCATTTGTTTCAGCGCAAGAGACCAGAGCTCCCCCACCTTTGGCAGTCCCATCTATTCTTGTTATCATAACTCCTGAAATTTTGCATGCTTTAGAGAATCCTTGTGCTTGCTCTTTAGCGGCTTTGCCAATATCAGCGGGGACAACCAAAAACACTTCCTCTGGATTTATTTCTTTATTCAAGATTTCAATTTCTTCAAGCAAGTCTTTTGATAGGACATCACGGCCAGCAGTGTCAATGATACAAAGGTCAAATTTTTTTATCTTCTCCTTGAATTTTTCATATATTGAAAGCACATTCTTTTCGTCTTTATCGATAAAGCAAGTCACTTGTGCTTTTTTTGCCATCTGCTCAAGTTGCTCAGGAGCAGCAGGTCTGTGAACATCTAATCCTAATAGGCACACTTTAAAACCTCTTTTAGCATAGTAAAAAGCAAGTTTTGATGCAGTAGTAGTTTTTCCTGAGCCATATAATCCTAAAAGCATTATCTTGAATGGCCTTGCTTTTTTATCAATCTTTATCTCTTTCTCTTCTTCTCCAAGAATCTTCGTCAATTCATCATGGATGAACTTAATCAGCTGTTCCCTTTTATCAAGGCCTTTTATATCCTTACTTGCTTGTTTCTTTATCTTCTCAATAAGTTCATTGGTTATCTTGACATCAACATCAGCTTCAAGCAAGCTTCTTTTCAATTCAGAGCATATAGAATCAATTGTCTTCTGGTCTATGAAGATAGCTCCAGCTATCTTTGTTATAGCGTTCTTCAAGCTCATCCCTAATTTATCTAGCATTTTACCTTGATTTATTCAAAGAATGATATTTTATAAGCTTAACTTTTCAGCTCTATTCAAAAATTTTATCAACGACCTTCTTCTTGTCAAAGACTTCTAAATCCTTGTACTCTTGCCCCATCCCTAAAAAAAGGATAGGCTTGCCCGTAACATGTGACACTGATAAACATGTTCCTCCGCGCTCATCAACATCTGCTTTGCTCAAGATTATAGCATCTATGCCAACAGCGTCATTGAAAGCTCGTGCTTGCTCAATCGCGTCATTTCCTGTTATGCTCTCAGCCACAAACACTTTCAAGTCAGGCTTCGATACTCTGACTATTTTCTCCATCTCTCTTAAAAGGTCATGTTTAGTATGCATCCTTCCTGCTGTATCAGCCAAAACAACATCTATGCCTTTTGCTTTAGCATGTTTTATTGCATCAAATATCACAGAAGCAGGGTCTGCTCCATACTTTGATTTGATGACCTCTACCTTTAATTTATCTGCATGTTTCTCAAGTTGTTCTATGCTTGCTGCTCTAAATGTGTCAGCAGCAGCGAGGACAACTGAAAAATGTTTTTTTAGCATGAACGCTACTTTTGAGATAGATGTAGTCTTCCCAGAGCCATTTATTCCGAAAAACACTATCACAAAAGGCCTCTTATCTTTGTCTTTGATTCTCTCTTTAATCATGTCTTCAAGATTAAAAGGATTAATCATCAGATCCATCATTGATTTCTTCAGAGCCTCTTTAATCTTATTTTCGACTTCCTTTTTCTTAATCTCTTTTCCTATAAGTTCCCCCTTGAGCTTGATTTTAAGAGCATCTATGGCCGCAAGAGCTACATTGTTCTCAATCAATATCTCTTCAAGTTCTTTGAAGAATTCTTCAAATGCATCATCTTGAAGTTTCATTGATGAAAATCCCTTGGCAAGTCTTGAAAAGAATCCCTGTTTTTTTTCCTCTCTTTCCTCTTTCCTCTCTTCTTCCTCAAGCTCCTTTATCTTCTCTTCTCTCTTTTCCTTCTTCTCATCGCTCTCATATTCTTTGATAGACTCTTTTATTTCAGTAGGAGCCTCTTTAATCGGAGCCTCTTTAGCCTCAATCTTCTTTTCCTTCTTCTCTTCAGATTCTTCAATAATGTCTTCGCTCTTCTTGTGTATGAGCTTCTTCAATTTTTCTTTCAAAAATCCAAACATGAAATTCAAAAAGAGATAAGATTAATAAATCTTACTTTATAAGATAATTATGCAAAAAAGAGGTAAGGAGACGTTTAAGATATACTTATTTAGGCATGGCCAGACTTATTTCAATAGGGCGCATATTTTCACTGGCTGGAAAGATTCTAAGCTGACTCCTCTAGGGATTAAGCAGGCGAAGAAAGTCGCAAGAGAACTAAAGAATAAGCACATCAAAGTAGCATTCTGCTCAACCCTATCAAGGTCAATAGACACTCTGAAATATGTAATAAAATTGCATCCTGAATGCCATATAATCATCGAGGACAAAAGGCTCATGGAACGAAGTTATGGAGATTTAGAAGGGACAAGCCATCATGTTTTTATCCACAAGAAAGGCACAGACGACTATAAGACCCTGTTGCACTGGCACAAGATAAGCATGCTGACAGGAAAAGAAAGAGAAGAATTTGAAGAGAGGATGGGTGAAGCAGAGCTCAGGATTGTTAGGAGAGCATACTATAGTAGAGCGCCTCATGGAGAATCTGTCCAAGATGTTGAGAAAAGAGTAAAGCCTTTCATAAAAGATCTTCTTGCTTTCATCAAAAGGAACAGAGTCAATGTAGCGATTTCAGCTTCAGGGAATTCTATGAGGCCAATAAGAAGATTTTTTGAGCACGCATCAATAGATGAGATGATGTCCTGGGAGATGCCTTTCGATGATTATTTTGAGTATGAAGTCCGAGTCTAGCCTTAAAAAAGAAGCGCATTAATGTAAATAAAGCGCATTCTATTAAGATTTATTCCAACAACTTATATCAAATGTCTTGCTCGTGTCTGATGACAAAGTCAGCAAGAGATGAAACGAAGAGCATTAGCTAAATATACTCTTTTTTCTCATAAATCTTTTTAAATTAGGCATCTTTCCCTAATCAATAGCATAAAAAATGATAACATATCAAGAGATTTATGATATCTTAAGAAAAGAGAAATAC
>CAZKFK010000024.1:0-8869 GCA_964552095.1 Candidatus Woesearchaeota archaeon
TAAAGACATACTCAGAGAGTTTGACAGGCAAAAATGCCGAGGCTATTATGACTGCTGGACTGACGATGAAGAACAATCTTATTGCTCCTCTCATAGATATGATCATCCAGAAGAAGAAAGATAGTAATACTACGTGCGCAAAATTTATTTTCTTGAAATCCTCAAGAAGCTTTTCCTCTTTCTTGAAGTGCCCGTACAGGTATATGATCAGCACCACAACCATAAAAATAAATATTCCGCCGAAATAGAGCATATTGCTGAGAGCATTCTCTCCATTCAGAATATCTGAACCAGATATTCTAGAGAAGATAAGATTGAACAGCAAAAATGAAAATGATATGTTCAATAAAGAATTCCAGTCCTTCTTGCTTATCGAGTATATCAAAGTTCCAATTGATATTATAAGATAAACTCCTAAGAGCATATAATCTACACTAGAACTTAGGTTTGAGAATATCAATAAAAGCCATATCGCCAAGGAAATAATAAGATAAGCAGGGTAGATGAATCTCTTTTTGACATCAAAATGTTGGACAGCCAGATAAAATATCAATAGGGTTCCGAATAAAAATGCCCAGAAAAACCAGTGGAATGATCCTAATACTTGTACAAAATATGGCGGACTGTTCTCAGCAACAGTTAATGCGATTCTGCCGCTTCCAAAAGGATTTAGGAGCTTGCTGAATATTACAGATAGTATACTAGTAATCATACTCGCTTTGAACATCAATAGAAGTATCAATAGGAAAACTACTGAAATGATAAGGCTTATGATGCTTTCAGGCAGTTTTATCTTCTCTTTTATTCTTCTTAGTTTTGTATTGAAGAGTATCTGGTCTATTATCAAGATCCCAAGTATCACGATGCAGAACCCAGTATCCTGCAATGATAGCACTGTACCTTTCAAGCCCACTTTAGAGATATAAAAGATTAAAGTAGGGATTAACCATGAAGCAAAAATCAGGAGCAGCTTCTTTTTCTCTTTGTTGAACAAGAACACTATCAAAGTCGCTAGGCCAAGAGACATTAAGATATATCTAAAACCGCCCCAAGTATAGGACATTACTCCCGTGAATAGGCCTGCTAAGATACCAAAAGGAAGCATCTTCTTGATCTTATCTTGTTTCCAAGCAAGAGTCAAGAACAGCAAAGAGGCCCAGAAGAACACCATCCCAAGGCTCTCTATCTCTGGAATCCCGCCTGTAGTCCTATGAATCATTTCAGGAGAGACAACATAGAAAAGTGTTGCAATCAAACCGCCGATTGCCGCGAATTTCTTAGGCATCATTAATGAAAATATTAGATATACGAACAAGAAGAAAAGTATGAATGCTATTCCTGAGAAGATGACTGGAGCAATGACTCCAACGAACTCGATGCTTTTCTCCTGGCCATGAAGGAATGGGCTTAATATCTTGTAGAGATAAGCGATTGCCCAGGGCATGAAACTGCTTTTAGCATAGCTCGTAGTTCCAAGAGGTGCTTCGACCATCTTATCAAATCCAGTGTACTGGCCACTTGCTATATCTTTTGCAAGCCTCAGATATAAAAATGGATCAAGGTCTGGCCCAAGAGTGTAGTTTCCTGTCGTGATATCTTTTAGGTAAGGGATATTTGTCGTTCTGATATAGCATCCAAAATAGACTATCAAAGCGAGCAGGATAATCACTAAGAAAACGAACCAATATTTTTTGAAGAAATCTCCAATTGACCCAGATTTTTTACTCATCTGTACCTCTTGTATAGGCTCCCTTTTTTCTACCTCGCTTGCATCGTTCATTTTTTCTTAAGAAGTGGTTGGTTTTTATACCTTTCCTTTTTTAAGACACTCTTTTTAGAATGTTTCTTAATTCCCTTATTTTCTTTTTTTTCTGTATTAAAGATGTTTATGCTCCCAAGAGGCTCCAGTGGTTCGTGTTCTTTATGCGGAACAAGGCTTATTATGATCATGCTTATCAGAAGAACTCCATAGAGTATCATCAACACCCAGATTAGCTGCATTATGTTCTGATGGAAGAATATCATCAGCGCTATCTGCAAGAATGCTGCGGCCAATAGCACTTGGAAAGTTATCCTATTATTCCTGTTGGTGACTAAGTTATAGTATACTAAAAGGTTGCTGAAAGAGAATAGTGCCATCGCAATCACCATATACTTGAGATAGGGCGCTGCAATGAGGTATTTGCTTCCTAGAACTATTTTCACGACCCACTCTGATAAGAACAATGATAAGACGAATGCTGCTCCGAACAAGCCTGCTATAAGACTTCCTGCTTTTTTTAGGATAGCCATGCTCGCTTTCTTGCCTTTCTCGCTCTCTCCTGCTAGATTGGGCACCATGACCCTTTTTATTCCAGTAGCTATGAAGAAAAGTGCTTTTCCTATTGTAGAGATTCCTCCATAGATTCCCGCCATCTTAGGCGTCAAGAAATATCTTGCGATGATGACGTCTGCGCTATACATCAAAGTGACGAGGCCGAAAATGAGCAATGTAGCTAAGGAGTATCTTGTTGTTTTTTCTTTCACCTCCTGCTTTTTTATTTTTCTGATATCTCGGAAATACCAGAAACCTAGAAAGAATGCAAGAGCCATTGAAACAGGCACAGACAACAGTGCCCCATAGATCTTCATGTTAGAAGGAAGCATAAGGACAAGGACCATAGCAGCGACTAATTTTGCCACATTGAAAACAGAATCATTTATCCCCATATCCTTGAATTTCTCAAGTCCTTGGAAGACGCCCCAGATAACCGGAAGAGCGAATGCGAATATCAAGGATAGAGAAGTTGCTAGAAGTATGGAAAAGGTAGTATGCAGGAGCATGGCTATTAAAGGACTTATTGCCAAGAACACGATGAATAATATTCCTGAGAAGAAGAACATCCTCTTGAGATAAGCGCTGAAAAGAGAGTGCATCTTCCCCTTCTCATCCCTCGCCTTGAACTTGGCGATGAAAACAGAGATTACTGTCCTTATTGTCTCTTGAGGGATGCTTAAGATGTACATCAATGAATTTAATGAAGATAAAAGACCATAGCCCTCGATAGTCAGCATTCTTGCCATAGCAAAGAAATATAGATAGCTAGCTATCCCTGCGACTGCAGAGAAGATGAAGAGTGTCAGAGCATCTTTTGTTATCTTGTGCATTTTTATTTTCTCTATTTTTTTCTTTAATCAGATTAGATGGTTTATATTAATTTAATATCATGATTTTATCATTTATTTAAAAGATTATATCTTGAAAAGAGACATAAGCCATGGAGTAAAAAAAACTTCTATAATCGCTGCAAGAATGAGAATTATTAGGGCCAAGATGACAAGATCAAGAGAATCCTGTACGGTGTGCCAGAACTCTTTCTTCCCTAATTTGTGCCTTATTATAGAGACGCTTATTATCCCCCCTGCTAGTGCAGTAACAAAATAGGCAGCAATCTCCGGGATTCCATGTATCAAATACCTCAAAAAGGAGACAGGTATATTGGCTAGAGAGCCCTTTGTGAAGAGGCCCATCGCTACACCTATGACACTGGCGTTCCACGCAAGGATAAATATTGCTCCTGCGCCAAAAACAAAAGAAAATAACAGGATAGTCAGCATGACAAAGAAATTATTTGAGAGTATGGAAGAGAAAGCATTCAGCTTGCTCTTGAAATCGACGCCTATGCTCTTTCCATTCACTTGCGCACAATTCCTCAAGTCTCCTGCATTTATCGAGCAATAAGAATCGAGCTGTGCTTGGAAATTCGAATTGATCATGTCCTGTGGCATCAAGATAAATGCAAGAGAGAAAGCGAGGATATACCCTAAAAATAAGAATAATAGGGCTGTCAGGGCTTTTCCATGTTCTTTGATGAGGACATTTTCTTCATGAATCTTGTCTTCTTTTTTTTCCTCAAGCCTTATTATATAGTACATGAAAGGCAGAGATAAGATTGTAGTGAAAGTTACGACAAAGACACTACTGTATTTTTCTAGAGCAGCGCTCTTATAGAACAGGAAGGTTGCGAGCAGGACAGCGATTATAGCATAGAAAAAGCCGATAGCCAGCATCTCAATAGGTTTTCTTTCAGCTTTTCTAGGCTTGATAAGGAATTCTAGCATTTTTCACTCTTTTTTGTGATAAAGGATAAAGCCCATTCATCTTTTAAAAGCTTTCTAAACTATTCCTAATCAAGATTCCATCAATAAGATAACAATAGATTTTTAATCTCTTTTTTCTTTTAAATCTATTAAGAATAAGCGATAAAAAAGAGGTAAGATGAAACAAGACAAGTTTGGGGAGATATGTAAAGATATAAAATCCCTAAAGATTCAAGGAGCAGAGAACATTGCCCGCGCAGCCCTAAGAGCTTTGCTTTTAAGGCACGACCAAGAATCTGTAAGAAAACTTATCTCACTTAGGCCCACAGAACCCTGCCTAAGAAATTGTATAAAGCATGCTCTAAGTTTTCCCGAAGTAAAAGATGGAGTTTCAAAGACACTCAAAATAATGGATGATTCTAGAAAAAAGATAAGGGTGATGGGCTCAAGATTGATAAAAAATGATTCAATAGTCTTCACCCACTGTCATAGTTCAACAGTCATCTCAATCCTGCTTGAAGCAAAAAGACAGGGCAAAAGATTTCAAGTCTATAATACTGAGACAAGGCCGAACTTTCAAGGGAGGAAGACCGCCCTCGAACTTATAAAAGCAGGCATCCCTGTCACTATGTTCATAGATTCAGCTGCCTCAAGTGCTTTGAGGCATGCAGACCTTTTCTTGTTTGGTGTAGATGCTATAACAACTAGGAGCATAATCAATAAAGTCGGCAACAAGACAATGGCTGAAATAGCTCAAAGATATGATACTCCGAGCTATGCTTGCTCATTCTCTTGGAAATTCGATTCAAAGACAGCTTTAGGTGACATGGAAAGGCTGGAGAAAAGAGATGAAAAAGAAGTTTGGTTCGAGAAGCCCAAAAATCTCAAAATAGACAATGTTGTCTTTGATGAGATTCCTTTCTCACTTGTCACAGGAATAATCTCTGAACTTGGGGTCCTCGAGCCAGCTATGTTCACAAATGAGCTTCAAAGACACTATCCAAAAGTCTTTAACATCTAACCTCTGAATCTGAAATAATAATAAATTGCTAAGTGCATAAAGCACAACATTAGCAACACACTAAATCAATAACAATATAAATATTTAAGAATGAAATCTTCAAAATCAAGAAATAAGCCATTGATTTCTTTCGACTTGGATCAGACACTTGTCGAATCAATTCAAGCACATTCAAAATCTTTTGCTCAAGCTTTCAAAAAAGAAGGCATGAAGATAAATGAAAGATCTATAAGAAAATTCATTGATGGAAGGCATAGCCGAGAGGTCATCTTGTCTATAAAGCCTGGTTTAGATAAAGAGGCAATTCAAAGGATAAGGCGATGGCATCATAAATTCTTGAAAAAAACAATAAAGTTCGCCCATCCTATCCCAAAAGTCCTTGAAGCACTGAAGAAACTCAAGAAAGACTACGAACTTGCCTTGGTCACGAACTGTTCAAGACAAGAAGAAGTCCTTCTGATGAAAGCTTCAAAAATTCCCAAAAACATCTTCGATGTCTATGTCCTTGCGAGTCAAGTCAAACATCCAAAACCTTGGCCAGATGAAATATTCAAGGCAGAGCATCTGGCAAGAGTAAAGTCAGACATCCATGTCGGTGATTCTGTTTATGATATAATTGCTGCAAAAAAAGCAAAAGCAAAAATGATTGCAGTCACAACAGGCCAGACCTCAAGAGCCAAGCTCTCTAGATATCATCCAAATTATATCATCAAGTCAGTAGCAGAGCTTCCTGCTTTGCTGAAAAAAATAGAAAAAAAGGTGCACTAAATCCAATTTGCTAAGTGCCTCAGCACAAAGGACCGCATTATTGAATATAAAGCGGATATTCTGTTAATATGTATTTATCAATATTATATCAATCGTCTTGCCCGCGCCCTTAAGGTCAAAGTCAGCAAGATTCGTAAGGACCGCATTAGTTCAGAAGCCACCAGATTGTCTTTTTGTTGCATCCAAGACATAAAGGAACTTTATTGAACTCGCTATTAAGATGAGCCTCTCTTATTTCCTTTAATCGAGCTCCGAACCATATGTCTTCAATGTTCTTATCTTTCAAGTTTCCAAGGACTTCTCTATGGTTCCAGTCATCACAGCATAGGACAACATCACCGTTCCAATCCACAACAAGTTTCTGCCATATGAATGCGCAGGGCCATCTTCTCTGTTTCTTGAAATGAAAACTTTTTTCAGAATCTTTATCTAAGTCACCTGTCCAATTCCTCTGATTGATTATATTGACACTATCTGCTATCTTTTTCCATCTAGCATAGAATTTCTTTATCTCTTTCCTGTTCTCATCGAGCTCAACCAAAACTAAGGAAAGCGTTGGATTCTTTAGGTTCATCGCTTTTCTCATCTCTATGAATTTTAGGATATTATCGCTTGTCACGTCAAAATTGAGGCCGACTCTTATCTTCTCATATATCTCTTTTGAGTACGCGTCAAAGCTTATTGTTATCCCATCTAAACCAGATTCAATCAATTGTTTTGATATTTCAGGCTTCAATAAAGAAGCATTGCTATAGAACGAGACATTCAGTCCTTTTTCTTTTGCATATTTTATTTTCTCGATTATAGTCTGGTCAAGCAACGGCTCTCCAAAGAATGAAAGCACAACATTTTTTATCCCAAAACTTGCGCAATTATCTATTATTTTTTTATATAGGTTCATGTCCATGAACCCTATCTCTTTCAATAGATGGTGCGGACACATCACGCAATTTGAGTTGCAGGCATTAGTAGTCCCTATATCAAGACTCATCGGGGGCTTATTGTTCCAATTCTTTATGATTTTCTTTATCTTCTTGTCATAGGCTTTCTTATACAATCCATTGTTCACTACGAATCTATTTGATAAGAATGCTCTTCCTAAATTGAATCCGATATTCGTGCCACGTATCTTATTAAGAATTGACATGCATTAAAAACTCCTATTCTTTATTTTTCATTGACTAGGTTTGCTTCGATTTTTTGCATCTTGTGCACTATGGCTTCCATCTGCTCAACAAGCTTCTCCCTTAAAGCCACGAAGTTCAAAGCCTTTTTATCAAGAAGCCCCCTAGCTTCATCAATGCTTTTTTTAGCAAAGACCTTGGCCCCTATCTCGACCATGACCTCCTTATTGTCCTGTAATTTTGATTTGACGAATATTCCCTGCCCTATCGGTGACAAAGTTTCCTGGTCTGCCTTAGCCTCTTTTAGCTCTTCAAGAGAATTGCCTGTATTCTGCAGCTCTAAGATGAATTTCTCAATCGTCTGCAACTGTTGCTCCATCTCTTGGAGCTTCGCTCCAAAAAGATTGAATTCCATTACAGCTTTTTCCATTTCTTTCTGATTCATTTTTCAATAGAAAGTCATACTTTCATGATTTTTAAAACTTTAGTATCTTTCGGGCTATCAAAGAGAAGATGAAGCTGAAGATGACATAGCAGAAAAACCAGCCGCCGCCTGTTCCCACAATAGGAAGATTAGGCCCCCATGTGATTATGTTCCCTATATTCCCTATGTTAGGATTCATGTACCAGTTCCTTAGGATAGCAAAGATTATGATGACAGGGACGAAAGTTATTATCATCGGTTTCAGGGACATCTTGAAAGATTCCATGCTGAGTTTCATGACTTCATTCTGGATCTCCTGCATCCTCGCAGGGTCCTTAGTCTCTCGGATTTCTTTATTAAGAGCTTTTTGCCTATCTGTGACTTCCTTATACCTCTTGTTTATAGTCAGCTTATAGACCCAAGTCAATAAGAAAGACAGGACTGCAGATACCATTATTATGCTTACAAGTCCAGGAGGCAAGCCCAAAGGAGCCCACTGGATAAAAGCAGTGATAAAACTAGTCATGTTAAAGAAAGCCATTCGAGGCTTTTAAACTTAATGAAAGATATGTATTGTTAAGTTAGCGGGACTTGCAAAATTGTCATTTCTAAATTTATAGAAAGATTTAAATGGTATTGATACATATCAATTAGTATGAATACTAAATATCAAAAGTTAACAATAACTCTGCCAGAAGAGACCTTAAAAGAATTTAAAAGATTTTGTGAGAGTAATGGTATTAATTTAAGCAGTAGAATTGCAATCTTAATCAAAGAGGATCTAGAAAAGAAAAATCCTTTAAAGAAGTAAACTGAACGAAGCCCCGAAGGGCTTCGGGAATCAAAATGCACCGCAAAGCACAATTCAATTCCAAAAGTAAGAATGCTGTAGAATATAAAAAACTTTCTTGTCCTAATTGTAAATCTAAAAACACAATAAAGAAAGGTTTCAGAATTACAGAAAATCGTGGGAAAATTCAAAGATATTTTTGTAAAGATTGTGGTTTTAGATTTGTTCAGGATAATGGCTTTTTCAGAATGAGAAATTCTCCACAAAAAATAACTTTATGTCTGGATTTATTTTATCGTGGTGTTTCAACAAGGAAAATCCAAGAGCATTTACACGCATTTTATCCACACAATTCAAGCAATGTCTCGATTTACAAATGGGTTGTTAGATATGCAAAGATAATAAGCAGTTTTACAGATAAACTAAAACTAAACGTCGGTTCAGAAGTTCAAGTAGACGAAGTGGAATATCGCAGAAGAAAATCACACAAACAAAAGCGAGGTATAGATATTAATTATCTTATTGACTCTGTTGATAGAAAAACAAGATTTATGCTAAATTCTGATTATGTTAGGGCAAGGGAACTGAGAGTTATCAAGCAAATTCTAAATGACGCTCCTCGGGCTAAAGCCCGAGGTATCTGTATGTAAAAATGTTTGAAA